>JABSRG010000023.1 GCA_013215165.1 Opitutales bacterium
CTGACTTCCTTGATCGGAAGTCCGCCAGAGCCAACCACTTTTTAATTTTTTAGCGCATCCCTATGGGATGGCTGTGACCTTAGTTAAGGTTTCTTCTTCGACCCGACGTCCCACAATCCGGAGGACACTCCAAGCCATGACTGGGAATAGAGCGAAATAAACGAGGGCGCTCATGCCAGTGACCGCGACCAAAGTATAGCCACACAGGCTCGCGATCACCATCGTCGTAACCGCATAGGGCAGTTGGGTCGCAACGTGGTGAAGATGATCGCTACCGGTTGCCAAAGAAGAAAGCACTGTCGTATCTGAAATGGGACTGCAGTGATCGCCAAAAATTGCCCCGTCGAGCACCGCAGCCGCCGTAAGAATGAAAATGGCCATCTGAGATGGATTATCCATGCCCAGCGTCCAAGCAAAGGGCAGCATGATCGGGATCATCACGCCCATCGTCCCCCAGCTAGTCCCCATAGCCATGGCCATACCGGCCGCCAGTATAAACGTCAGCAACGGCACAGCGGCAAGCGGCAGCACATCACCCACCAGCGAAAGTAGATAGTAGCTCGTACCCAAGGCTTCGCAAATCGATTTCATCGCCCAAGCCATAGGCAGAATGAAAAGCGTGACTGCCAGAGTCGGGATCGAGCCAGCATAGGCAAACACAGCTTCTCTCACTTTGAGTATGCGTTGAGCCACCGGCATCGCGATAGCGAGCACGCCGCCAACGACCGCAGCCCAAAAGAGGATTAACGGCACACCAGGCCCCCCTTCCGGCAGACTCGGGTCGTAAACGGTGATACCGAAAATATCGCGCAGCCCGGCAGCACTGAAAAATTCAGGATCAATCCCATCCCGAGCCAAACGACTCGCCCCCACATATAAGATGCCAGCAATGAGACAAAACATGACGGTCGCCAAGGGTAACGCAGCGTTGATCCAGCGGTAAGGCGTTCCTTCAGGTGGATCCAGTCGCTCACTATTTTCACGCAATAAAGGACGTGCATTCTCTGCGATGATGGCACCTGTATCCCGCGCGCGTTGCTCTGCTTTGAGCATCGGACCAAAGTCCCGGCGCGTCATAATATTGATGAAGATAAAAATCAGCGTTCCCCAGCAATAGAAACGCACTGGAAGCATCTGGACAAAGATCTCATACCCTCCCGTTTCAAGTCCCAGCGATTGGGCTGTCGAACCAAGTAGCCAGACCTCAAAAGCGATCCAACTGGAAATCAACGCTAAGCCCGCAACCGGCGCCGTTGTAGAGTCGACAATATAAGCAAGCTTTTCGCGCGAGATACGGAAACGATCTGTAAGAGTCCGCATCGTTTGACCGACCACGACCGTATTGGAATAATCATCAAAAAAGATCATTAGGCCCGCACCGAATGTCGCCATTTTTGCAGAACGCGAGCTCTTGGCCACACGCATAAAGATCGCTGCTAATCCCTGAATACCCCCGCTTTTATAGAGCACGTGAAACATACCCACGAGGGCGAATAGAAATCCAAAAATATAGAGTGAGAACTGCCCAAGTATATTGGCTATCAAAAACTCGCGAATCGAAGCCGGGACAAAGACCACCGGGTTCACACCAAATTGAAGCATCGCACCGGTGACGAATGCCAGACTGAGCGCGCCCACCAGGGAACGGAAACCAATAGCAAAAACCACGGCTACCAATGGTGGCAGCAATGAGCTCCAGTGCCCCTGTCCCTCAGTAACTCCATCAGGAATCTCGCCCGTTGGGATAGAGGCCAAGATGACACAGATTCCTGTCAGAGCCAGTATACTGATAACCCATCGAACTGGCTGAACCCATAGGTTTACTTTTGTCTGCGATTGAGACATTAGATCTGTATCAATCTGTTTTATATACAGCGCAACACTTTGCATTAATATTTACTGTAATCGGTTCACAAATATCCCATAATTTTGACCAGTAGAGTAGAGAGCAACAAGTTGGCGAAAGCCACTTGTTGCTCTCTACTCTACTGGTCCAGGAAAAATTAGAGTTCCTATGGGATGACTGTGTATTCGATTCAGTAAATGGCCTCAAACTGCTCAAGGAATCCCCACAGTCAGGGCATTTTCGCGACGGGTATCGGAGGCACCATAGAAGATACCATCGATGAGCATGATACTCTGGGTACTACCCGAAGCAGAGCTGCTCTCTTTAACGGTGTGACCCATGGCTTCCAGGAGGCGGCGGGTATCGTAATTAAGGGTCTTTTCAACCCCGAGGGCATCAGGAAGCCATTGGTGGTGAATTCGTGGAGCCGACGTGGCTTCCGCGATGTTCAGTTCGTGATCAATGACGTTCATGATCACTTGCATCACGACAGTGATGATGCGTGAGCCCCCGGGTGATCCAGTGACCAGGTGCGCTTTGCCATCTTTCAACACAATAACGGGCGTCATCGAACTGAGCATGCGTTTGCCGGGCTCGATAGCGTTAGCCTCTGCCCCAATGAGCCCAAAGGCATCCGCTGTGCCGGGCTTGGCCGCGAAATTACCCATGTTGTTGTTATAGAGAAAACCCAAGCCCTTAGCCGCGATCCCATTTCCATAGCTGAAACGGAGTGTCGTGGTACAGGAGACGGCATTTCCTTTAGCATCGACGACAGAATAGTGCGTGGTCTCCGGGCTTTCATTAAAGGGATGAGGGTCGCTCGGGCCCAGGTCAGCGCTGACCCTCGCCGAATCTATTGGGATGCTAGAGCGTAGATCCGCGGCGTAGGCCTTCGAGGTGAGTCCAGCCATCGGCACATCTACAAAGTCTGTATCACCCAAAAACCTCGACCGATCGGCATAGGCGCTGCGCATCGCTTCAGCCATAAGGTGTATGGTCTGCGCTGTATTATGCCCATATTCCGAGATGGGATAGCCCTCAAGGATGTTGAGCATTTGAATGAGATGCACACCACCTGAACTTGACGGAGGCATCGATTGGATTGTGTAACCCCGATAATCCCCTTCCACCACCGGACGCCAGGCTACTTCATAGTCTTTGAGATCCTTAAGGGAAATTAGCCCCCCATGGGCAGCCATGTCCTCAGCGATTTTTTCAGCGATATCACCTGTATAGAACGCATCAGGCCCCGCATCTGAGAGGGTTTGGAGCGTCTGTGCCAGATCGGGAAGTTTAAGCGTGGTTCCCACCGCCGGCACTTCATTGCCGGTGCCGTAATAGAGCTCTTGAGTGTAGCTACTCTTAGACAAACGCTCCTGAGCACGCTTTAAATTGTAGTGGAGGTCTTGGGTGACTGTGAAGCCATCGCGGGCGAGTATAAGCGCGGGTTCGATCACCTCGCGCCATGACATAGAACCATAACGCTCGAGTGCCGCTTGCATCCCTCTAACCGTTCCTGGGACTCCAGCAGACAGATAACTAAAGTTAACCGATTGGCGGTCCACATTGCCCTAGCTATCGAGATACATGTCACGAGACGCAGCCGCTGGCGCCGTCTCACGGTGATCCAATGCCCATGTTTCTCCCGACTCGGCATCGTGTATGAGCATGAATCCTCCCCCACCTAGGTTGCCTGCTCGGGGCAGCGTCACCGACAAAACAAAGCCAGCAGCCACTGCAGCGTCGACCGCATTGCCCCCTTTCTTCAATACTTCAGCAGCGGCTTCGGTTGCGTAGAAATTTTGCGTCGACACCATACCCTCATAGCCCACGACCGGTTTGAAGATCGAAGAGGTTTCATAGATCGGATCTCGACCAGACTGAGCGAAAGCACCGAATTGGGACAGAATCAAAATGCTTAAGCAGCCATGCAAAAGAGCCTTCATATTCAACCTCCATGCGAAAAGTGCGCCAGAATGGGCATCGGGGTATCAAATTTTGAGCTTAGATCATACGCGTGGAGTGATGGCGACAGCCATTGCTTGACTTGAACTTTGATCCGTTCGAAGGCAATCGCTCTCGCGATCACCCTACAAAACATGAGTATGCCCCGCACTTCTGGTCACACCCCAATAAGAAATCTTCAGATAATCAGCCATTGACACGCTCTTAGACCAGATATTTCCTCCACAAATCTTTTTATGGTGGTCGTAGCTCAGCTGGTTAGAGCACCTGATTGTGGTTCAGGGGGTCGCCGGTTCGAATCCGGTCTTCCACCCCATTTTAATTTGATGGAATCGGGTCTACGCCAGAGGTCAGCTTTGGTCAAAAATCATATTTAAGGCTAACCACAGCATAGGTGACATCCTCATCAGTCAGCTCGTCTGATAGCGAAAATTGATGATAGACTGCCGAAGCCAGTGAGAGGCTTTCAATAATCTCAAACTGGGTATCCAATCCAACGGTGACATGAGTCCACGCGTTGATACCCCCAAGTCCGTCCCTGTAGGCGATATCCGCAAAGAAACCGATAGGTGCTGGAATGCTTTCAAACTCAAAACTCTTAGAAATTGCGAATTGGTGCCAGAAATCCGCATCAGCGATGGTGTCGCCGATTCCGTGCTCGGCGGCTATCTTATAGGAAGGCACCCATCCACCAGGAAGTAATTTGGGGAACTTGAGAGACAGCTCCCATTCATGGTAGTTGGGGTAGACGCTTCCTCCATTGTGATGATGGTGATACACCCAGCCCATGCCATAATTGACCTGGAAAGCCTCGCCGTCGAAAACTGTGTTCCCGTATCCGATCTTGTAATCGATTCGCTCTTTTGCCGCAAACTCTCCGCCCAATGCACTGCGGTGGGCTACAGTAATGCCTAAGCCCGTGTCTCCAATGTTGAGATGGACCGACTGAAGGAGCGCGGCTTCGTCGCCATAATATTTGCCTCCTTTATCCATGAGGCGACTCATGTATGTTACATCAGCAGATCCGTTCAGATCGATATCCACAGCGCGCGCAGCTTGGATAAGAAATAGGATCGATGTTACAAGGCAGATAGTCGGCAGGTCTAGTTTCATGACATTAATTGATTAATTAGTACCTCGAATAAGGCCCCACGTAGGTCGACCTAGACGCGCCAAAATGTAATATATTAACCAGATCGATACTTAACTCCCGATCTGCCATGTACACAAAAAACGGACCCCAACAAAATCAGGGCCCGCCAAAAAGCTATACTCTCAAGATCTCAGCTCAACAGATCACTGAGGTAAGCATAACTCGTTGCGATTGAATCAAAGGGATCTCCATCACACGTGTCTTGCTCTACAATAACATACTTGGTGCCAGCCTCTGACGCTGCCTGTAGGATGCCAGGGATGTCCAGATTGCCCTCACCGATCTCGCAATAATCAGGGTCTTTATTTCCTTTGATTTTGTAGTCTTTAAGATGAAGTACGGGGAGTCTTCCCGTTAGTTTCTTGCACCAAGCAGCTGGGCTCTGACCTCCCAACTGGACCCAGTATGTATCGATCTCTCCTTGTAAATTAGCAGAGGTAGTTTCGGCATACAGATATTCCAAAATCGTCGATTTTGACCCAGGAAATTTGCGGAATTCCATAGCATGGTTGTGATACATGAGCACTTTACCCTGCTCCGACAAAACCTTCCCCGCACGCTCGAGATCTTGGGCAAATTTTTCGATTGATGAACGATCGTCCAGATCTACTTCAGCCGGATAAGGATAAGCTGTATAGCGGCATCCCAAACGCTTAAGGCGTTCTGCTACCAGTTCGGGCTCGTTAATTATATCGAGGGCTGGCTCATGCGTCGCTACGATCTTCAGATCATTCTCAGAACACAGTTCAACAAGTGCTTCTGGCTCGATTAAATCCTTAGCGATCCCACTAATTTGGACATTCTGATAGCCGATATCAGCGACACGCTTCAGGGAGTCTTTGAGATCTGGAAGCGTTCGCTGATATTCCCGCGTGGTGTAAAGGGTTAGGCCAATTTGATCTAGTGTTATCATAGCATCTAAGAGGATCGACTTTCGTCAGCAAACTTTTGGGCAAGCATAGAAAGCTCAGCTGCCTTGAACACATAGTCTTGGTCCATCGCGTGCTCGGTCCGATTTAAACAATCCAGGACAAACTGACCGTAAAATGGATAGCCGATACGCCCTTTACATGGAATTCTGTGCTCACCTTTGTGGTCACACAAGTAGATGATTTGTTTTTCGTGAGGATCTGTTGCTAGGTCGGTGTATTTCCGAATTTCAATTGATCCCTCAGTCCCAAGGACAAACACTCGGCCATCTCCAAATGCCCGCACTCCGTCAGCAGAAAACCAGTCGATACGTGTATAGCAAGATACTCCATTACTGAGAGTCAGCGACGCCTCACCAAAGTCCTCTAAACCGGGCTTATCGGGATTCTCAAAGTTGTCGACACGGGCGTAATTAATCGTGGCGTCTCGAGCACCTCCATAAGCTAAAAACTGTTCGAATTGGTGAGAGCCTATGTCAGTCAAGATTCCGCCATACTTTTCTTTATCAAAAAACCAATCCGGTCGGAGGTTCTTGTTCAAGGTATGTGGCGCTAAAATCAACACCTGCAAGACTCTGCCGATGGCTCCTTGGTTGATCAAATCCGTAGCATGCCAAGCAGACTCGGTGTGTAGACGCTCAGAAAAGTCACAGAAATACTTTTTCTTCGTATCCGCGACCACTTTTCTGACCTCCTCAAGCTGCTCCAATGTCGTAAATGGAGACTTGTCTGTGTAATAATCCTTGCCGGCTTGCATTACTTGAATCCCGATCGATGAGCGCTCGCTCGGGACCGCAGCGGCAGTGACCAGATGAACCTCAGGGTCTTCCAATATCTGCTCAAAACTGGAAGCTCGAGCGACTTCTGGGTGTTTCTCAAGAAATTGATCTAGCTTTTTCGGATCTGGATCCCACGCCCACTTGCACACGCCGCCCGCATCACGCAGACCATTAGTTTGACCGTTAATATGACCGTGGTCAAAAAACGCAGCGGCAAAGATAAATTCACCCGTCTCGACTACGGGCTCAGGCTTCTCAGCCTTGGGTGCCCGCATCATTCCTTTCATGTCGTCATCACTCATAATAATTTCTATGCGCCTCCAAACGAGTTCTCAAAATCTGCACTGCTTGCAGCATTTTTATTCACCTTCTTCTCAAACGTCGATTCATCGATTTTGCGCTGAAGTTCAGCGACATAAGCCTCACCGTCCAGAGGAAGTTCTACCGTCTGGTCGGTAAAGCTAGAGTAAAGCATCGCATTACATAGTTCGACAGCATCACGGCCCTCTGAGGCCGGTGCTATCAGGTCTTCGCCTTTTAGAATAGCCTCGGCGAAATTCTTTAGGATCCCGACATGTTGCTCGCCCTTACCTTTTACCGGAATGTCTATGTTCCAGACTCCCGGGCGCGTAAATCCTCCGGGTTCGTTATTAATATGCTCCTGAACGCTCGTTTCCGTGCGCGTCCAGCGGATGCCGCTTACTCCGGTTTCGATTACAACCTTGCCTCGATCCGCCGCGATTTCCAGTCGGTTGGTTCCAGGTGCCTCTCCTGTCGTCGTAATGAAAACGCCCGTAGCGCCATTTGGAAACTCCATGTAGGCCGTTGCAGAATCTTCGGTCTCAATGTCGTGAAATTTGCCATACTGGCAAAAGGCGCGAACTCTCTCAGGCTTACCAAATAGCCAGCAGAGCAAATCAAGCTGATGCGGACACTGATTCATCAATACAGCTCCGCCTTCACCTTTCCAAGTCGCTTTCCAGCCAGCTCCATCATAATAACTTTGCGTGCGGTACCAGTCTGTAATGATCCAGTTAACCCGCCGGACTTCGCCCAGTTCCCCACTCTGAATCAATTTGCGTAATTTCACATAATGAGGGTCGGTACGTTGATTCAGCATCGCTGCAAATACTTGATTTGTATCTCTGTGGGCGGCTAACAGCTGGTCGCAATCTGCGATGTGCACGGACACAGGTTTTTCCACGATCACGTGCAGGCCAGCGTCGAGGGCTTGGATGCCGACAGTCGTGTGTGCAAAGTGAGGGGTGGCGATGATGACGGCGTCAACTTCGCCCGACTCAAACATCTCCTTTGGGTCTGTGAAACGTGCAAACTCTTCGTAATTTGCAAGGCGTTCTTCATCTGCATCGCAAACAGCGGCGAGTTCCAATTGAGGAACTTCCCCAGCCTTTAATTTGTTGGCATGATTCACCCCCATGGCACCCATCCCCACTATTCCAAATCGAACGGTTTTCTTTTCTTCCATCCCACTAAGATACAATAGTACACCTAATATTTAGAATGGATTCACATGCTATTTTTTGCATTATTGAATCATGAATTCGTCGCCAATTGGGAATTTTACAATAAAGAGCCTGAACCTTTTTAGACATCCTAAACGCTATTGGACCTGGCGGAAGAAAATGAATAACCACTTCAACCTCTGGGTAGCCATTGAAGGTTCAGGGATTATGTCTATCGATGGCATAAGATACCCATTTCAGCCTGGAACAGGATTCATTTTGAACCCAGGAGCACAGATCAGTGCCGAACAAAAAGTCGGCGACTGCCTCTGGAATCTCGCTATTCACTTCCTCTTGGAAAAAACACAAGCCGTCCAAGGTGGGCCTCTCGTAGAAACTTGTCATGGATTTCAAATTCGCGACATGGTCACGTTTCGTGCGCTCGCTGACTATGGAGAAAGTCTTAATAATACCAATGATCCCGTAACAGTCTCACAAAAATCTGGGATAGGCGAACAATTGTTGCTCATGGCTTATAAGGATTTCAGAGAGGCTGGCCAGAACCCCATGAGCAGAAAGATGGATGAACTTATGGCGCATATATACCGCTCCTTAGGGGATACGATCAACGACGTGGATGCTATGGCACGCTTCTGCGGCCTTTCGCGTTCCCACTTTTCACGACTGTTTAAACAACATGCCGGTCAATCTCCAAACTCTTTTCTCATCAACACGCGCATCATGGCTGCACGCAACCGTCTCCGCAATAGCTCCGCGACCCTAGAAACAATCGCTCACGAACTCGGTTATCGCGACGTCTACTTCTTCTCGCGTCAGTTCAAACAAAAGACTGGCATCACGCCTAATAATTATAGAAATCATGCCTGAGGGCTGTTTGGAGCTTAAGCGGCGGGACGCGTAACGAGCGTTAGACTTCCTCTATACATCAGCTCCTCCACCACTGATTTCCAGTGACTTACCAAAGCTGCCTTCAATTTATTTTAACAATCGATCAAAGAGAATATTGTCATCCAAAGCCTTTTTCATTTACACAGTAATGATGATAAAAGGCCCCCTTAACACCTATTTATTGATCTCCCTTCTATTGCCTACGCTGGCTACTACCGTCAAAGCCCAAGAATCTAATCTAGGATTTTACCCGCAGCTCACTCAGCCCGAATGGACTGCAAGCGATAGATACAACAACTTCGGGGGTATCTCTTCATCGAACTCTGAAAATCTTTATGACGGTTCTGGAGTCCAGGTGATTTATCCAGGCATGGAAGGTGCGTTCGTTGTGCAGGATGACTCACTGGAGCTCGGTGGTTTCTCTGATTTCCCACTGACGCGGACCCAGCAAGACTACTCTCTCACGAGCGAGGGAGTCGCGCAATTCGGATTCCGAGTGTACTCCTACAATGCAAACACCCCAACAGATTCGACAGCTAGTTTCTTCTATGATGAAAACACTGAAGAGGTGGTATTGGGGCAGCGCACAGGCAACCCACCCATCATTATTTTGCCTACTGCTACCATCGGACAAGTCTACAGCTACGACACGGTGGGTGAAAGTATCACCGAGATCGAAGGGGAGGCTCTAAACCTGACCCTAGGAGAAAATCACGGCTTCGACCTATCGCGCACCACCACGATCAGTAATTCATCAGTGCGCTATGTCTATGCCGGCTTCCAGACAGTGGATAACTTGCTTTTGGGAGCCGAAGATCCGAGCGAAACGACAGACGCATATGTAGCACTCGTAAGAGTCACTGAAATTACTAGTAATACCACCACCACGACCGAGTTAATCGGCGGTGACCTACAGACAGACCCCCTCACTATTCCCGGAGAAGACATTACCTCAACCAGCGTGGAATGGCTGGTACACGGCTACGGTGCAGTACGCTTCGTATTCACTACGGATGGGGGCTTTCTTGACCGCATTTTGGGAGCGCCGGTATTTGACAGTGGCGACGGCATTGTAAGCACCACATCTCTTGAGGACATTACCGGCTATAGCTATGACGGGACTGGGATTCCGTTTGATATAGTGAAGGAGTCTCGCGGAGTCGACGCGCGTGCCAAACCGCGAGATGCTACTGATTTTGTAGACAGCGATGGCAAGATTTCAATTTTGGGTGATTACACCACCTCAGCGCAGCCGGACAATTGGTGGAGCCGGCAGACAGACTCTCTCGGAGAGAACTGGTTTTATTCGCCCATCTTTGACGCCCTCGTTCGCGTTCCTGTTTCGGTCAGTGCTAGCAATCAGGGTGATGGATGGATCTACGTCGACCCCATTGGCTATGTCTATTCCGTCGAGCAAGAGGATGGAGAAATTTGGTGGTATATTCCGGGTCAAAACTGGGTATACACCACGTCAGAAGCTTACCCGTATTTCTTCAGTGCGGATGACAACGCGTGGCTTTACCTGCAGACAGTCGATAACACAGCCTGGTTTTTCTCTTTCGACGATGCCTCTTGGAACCGACTCTAATACAAGATAGGCAGAGCCACCATTTCTCTGTCCCCTTGGCTATCACAGTAGCGTCACGGCGCTGAAGCTAAGTCAGGCTTTTCAACAGGATCGAGTTCGCTCAATAGTCATTTAAGACTCTAAAGAGTGCGTATGGCACCCAAAATTCCGGACATCCATTTCATCGACTTCGAGGGTTCGACCCGGACCGGGGTAGTCGAATTTGGCATTACGACGTTACGCATGGGTAGATTGGAGACAACGCACACACGCTTGTGTGGGGCGCGTGCAACGCTGTTTTCGCGCGAAATTGAAGTCCACGGAATCACAAACAATGCCGTCGAAGGCTGCGAACCCATGGAAAACAGTTGGGAGCTGTTTCGTTCATTGCGAGAAAACGGTTTATTTGCCGCACATAACCATGTGGTGGAAAACACGCTCATCAATCAAGTCTGGCCGCACGGCGGTATATTTCCTTCATTCGGGGATGAAGTCGATGCTTCTGGGTGGGGACCGTGGATCGACACACGGTGGCTCGTACCAAACCTCTTCCGCGATGTTGCTTCCTGTGGGTTGATGGATTTGGTCGCGCAATTCGATTTGATTGAGACTCTAGATCATCACACGTGCGCATTTTGCCCAACTGATCGATGCCAACCTCACTGTGCGTTGTATGACGCTATCGCCTCGGCGGTATTATTCCGACACATTTCTCATATGGAGGCATTTGAGACATTTGGCATCAACGATTGGCTTGCTCATTCGCGCCCATCGCCAAACACAAGCCAACTCGAGTTCTTTTGAATTTGTCTTGACTGAGTGACCCACAAAATCACTTTAGAGAATTTCCTACTCCCTGATGGTGTAATGGTAGCACAGATGGTTTTGGTCCATTTAGTTGAGGTTCGAATCCTTATCGGGGAACCACTTTTATAAAAGCCGCCTCAATATAGGCGGCTTTTTTGGTTATGCCACACTACCCTCTCGGTGCTCAAATTCCCGCGTCCGCTCATGCGGTCAGCTCGAGCTTGCCCGATATGAACGCGGTGATCGGATACGAAGAAAACGATCCACAGGTCTTAAATGAACTAAAGTCAGGCTATCCTCGATTCGTAGTCCATGTATACATAGAAAAGCTCAGGGAGATATTTAAGAAGGAGCTTGGATTCGAAGGTCATGAGCTAGCACTTCTCAATTCGGATCAATCGATTTCACGGCTCTGCCGTCATCTTGGTGGAGGCGATATATCCCATGGTTTTCATCACGAGGTTCCATACGTCGCATATCCAGGGCGAAGAAAGTATCGCAAACGCGCAAAAGAATTTCTTCAGCACACAGGCATCGGAATTTCTTCGAGGGAAGCTGAGCAAGTTCTTGCTAATCTAGGGCATTTAAAGCCCGAGGCGGCTCAGAGAGAATCGAGAAACTACGCTTATCCCGATCAATTGGTGACCAACGCAATTGCCAAGCATTCGGGGATCCACGAGGAACGCATAACGCTTACGAACAGCGGAATGAATGCCTTTTATGCGGGATTTAAAGCCGCGGAATCCATACAGGGCGAGGTCGGCAAATCTATCTGGATTCAACTAGGCTGGCTCTACCTCGATACCACTCACGTGATTAATAAGCTGGGCAAATCGCGCACTGAAGTCGTCACAATTTGCGACGCGAGCGATCTTGTAGCGGTTAAGTCTGCATTTCATGAGCATTCCGGAAAGATCGCAGGCGTCATCACTGAAGCTCCAACAAACCCGTTAGTTCAGACAGCTGAGCTGAACGCGATAAGACGACTCTGCGATGCTGAGGGAGCCATCCTACTGGTTGATCCAACCCTAGCGAGCATAGCAAATGTCGATGTCACCGATTATGCGGATATTATTGTCACCAGTCTGACAAAGTATGCTGCCAATGAGGGTGATATTATGATGGGTGCTGTGATGCCTGGAGTTTTGCAGCCATGGACGGAGCGCTGGCTCGCAGATCTACGTCATTACGTCGAAACACCGTTTACAGGTGATCTTGCAAGGATGGCTGTGGAAATCGGCTCCTGGACTCATTATGCACAGCTGATCAATGCCAATTGCCGCAAGTTAGCCAGATTTCTGGAGGCACATCGTGCCGTGCGACGGGTATTTTGGGCCGAGGCAGTGACGAATCATCGCCGATTCTCGAAAGTGCGAAAAAAAGGAGGCGGCCCAGGAAGCATCATCACTATTTACTTACGACGGCCCGATCGCATGGCCGAGTTTTACGAACGCCTTGCCCTCGCAAAGGGTCCGAGTTTTGGAACGCGCTTCACACTCTGTTGCCCTTTCATGTATTTGGCTCACTACGACCTTGTGAGCACAGAGTCGGGACGCAATCAGCTCTGGGAATCTGGTATAGATCCTGATCTGTTGCGCATCTCTGTCGGCAGTGAACCGATTGATAGCATTATCGAAGCTTTTTCAGAGGCTTTAGACCCACTCTCGGCTTAGGCCCTTAAACATACCTATGCGAATCATACTTCACGGAATCGCTTGGCTCATCGCACAAATGCCCGACTCTATCCTAGAGTCTATTTGCAAAGGTTTTGCCCGTATTATACTCCTTATCTCGAAGAAGCGGCGTCAGGTTATCTACTCTAATCTCGACCATGCATTTCCTCGGACCGACCGCATCCAGCTAGACGCATGGACACGGACGAGTACCGCCCGTATGGTCGAAATGGGACTGCTTTCATTTTGCTCAGGAGCGATTAGCGAAGGCGCCATACAGAGGCGATTTACCTTGGATCCAGAAGCGAGGGCAATCCACCTGGCGGCGCAGGCGAAGAAGAAGCCAATCGTCGTCCTAGTGCCTCATCTGACCGCAATGGAGATGATGCCCTGGCTTCCCCACGCACTGCCCGAGACCCTGGAGGCTCAAGTGTCTTGCATCTATCGTCCTCTTGAAAACAAAACTTTGGACTCACATATACGCAATAATCGGACGCGCTTCGGCATGCGTCTGTTGTCGCGTAAAAGTGGATTGAATGCAGCCATGAAAACGCTTCGTAGCAATGGTATGGTCGCGATATTATTCGACCAAAATGTAAGGGACTCAGGCGTCGTTACCTTGTTTTTCAATCGTGTGTGCACAGCGACAGATTTGCCGGGTTTAATGGCACAAAAATTTGGAGCTTCTGTCCTCTTCGCCTGGTTCGAGCGCACCGGTTTCTGGCAGGGCACCTACCGAGCAAAATTACTTGATGAGCGCTGGTTAGCATCACCACTGCACGTCACCATAGGGGCACAACAGCGTCTAGAGAGCTTACTCAAACAGAATACGTTCATGATTCCTGACTGGCTATGGTCGCACAATCGTTGGCGAGGACAGACAGAGCCCGTTAAACGGCTGCGCATTGATCACAAGAAGAACAAGCTTAATGAGACTTTGGCGTTGTTGGGATTAACAGAGGTGCCACGCACTTTTCGGCTCTGCTTGCGCCTACCCGATAATCATGAATTAGCGCCCCCCCTGTTTGAAGCTGTCTCCCAGATCCGCCAACATCGACCCGATGCCTGGATCATCCTAGTAGCGCATCATAAAGTCCTAGCGGAAGCCGAATCTGCCGGGGTGGGCGATGAATGGGTTTCCAAAGAAGATTTCCGCCTTCTTTCTTACCGATTTATCGATACCGTAATTACCTTTCGAAGCGCTACGGATGAAGATGGCTTAATCGCTCGAATGAAGACATCTCAACGATTCGCCGCAACGCCCAAAGCAAAGCCGCGCAAGGGATTTACCCATACGGCACCCATCCCATCGGAAACCGAGCCCATCGAAGCGGCAAAGTTACTCCTTGAGCATTTCGGTCTTCCGCAATGATGCTGCTCAGACTCCGCACACATTAGCATGCGACGCTTTTTTCCATATTTCAGACAACTAGCACCCTACAAACACATCTACATCCTGGGTGTAGTAGCTGGGATTATCCACGCCGTTGCGACAGGATTTGGACTGCCATTCATGGTGGAAAAGATTTTTCCGATCGTCTTCAGCGGCGGCACAACACTGAGGACTTGGGAACTTCTCGGCTATGCCGCAATTCTACCCGCGGTTTTCTTTATTCGTGGACTAAGCGGTTACGCAAATACCTTGGCGATTAACTACGTCGGGCTGCAATTCGTACGCTGGTTAAGAAACCATATGTTTGCCAAGATCCAGGCATTACATCTGGGCTTTTTCTCCAAGCGATCTACGGGTGAGATCCACGCTAGGCTCACCCAGGACACACAACTTCTCCAACAAGTAATCACCGAGAGTGCCAACGATTTAATCCGGCAACCTGTGGTTCTGATGGGCGCGTTCGGATTTCTCGTTTATCAGACCGTTAAGAACGACGACCTGCTGTTCATCCTCCTGGCTGCTTTGACCATCCCAATCTGTGTGCTTCCTATCCGTTTGATCGGAAAACGTATGATAAAAAAGGCCCGCATCCAGCAAGACAAAGCGGGTAACCTTTCCGAGCTCATCAATGAAAACCTCTCGGCAAGTCGAGAGATTCGAGCCTACGGACTCGAGGAGAAAGCAAACTCAGCGTTTCAGAGCCAAATGAAGAGCCTTGCCCAAGCCCAGTATCGAGTGCTCGCCAACTATCGATTGTTGTCCCCACTCATCGAATGGATCTCTACCCTGGGCATTGGCTTGGCGCTCTTTTTCGCAGCGCGCAATGGAACGACACTGGATCAGTTTACTGCCTTGGTGATGGCCCTCTACCTCTGCTACGACCCGGTCAAAAAACTCGGCGTGGTGCATAACAATATCAACCGCGGCACCGGCGCATTGGATCGAATAGAGGCCATTCTAAACGAGCCAATCACGGTCGAGAATACAAGTGATGCAAAGACTGACATCACGCTTTCCGGAAAAATTTCATTCCACGGGGTAAGTTTCGGATATGGCGATAAACTGATACTGGAAGAATTAAATCTGGACATTCCCGCTGGACAAACCGTGGCAATCGTGGGTCCGAGTGGAGCTGGAAAATCCTCCTTCGTCAGTATGGTGCCACGCTTTTTTGATCCAACCGACGGTGAAATCCGATTTGATGACCAGTCGGCTCAATCGATACATCTGCATACGCTTAGGCAGCATATAGCTCTGGTGAGCCAGGAGCCCATATTATTTCAGGATAGTCTGCGTGAGAACATACGCATGGGTCGTCCAGATGCAACGGATGATGAAGTTGAAGCTGCCGCTCGCGCGGCCCATATCCACGACTTTATTCTTTCACTGCCTCATGGTTACGACTCCAGCTCTGGTGAGCGTGGGAGCCTACTGAGTGGTGGACAGAAGCAGCGTATTGCATTGGCCAGGGCGTTTTTGAGGCAAGCCCCGGTTCTCATTCTGGACGAAGCGACTTCTGCTCTAGATTTGGACAGTGAATTAGCTATCCAGAAAGCCCTTAAGGAAATTAGCCAAAATCGAACTGTCCTTATTGTAGCTCACAGATTTAGCACCATTCGCGACGCCGACCGCATTCTATTATTTGATCAAGGCAGAATAGTCGCCGACGGATCTCCTGACTCTCTCATGGAGCATCCTCTTTTCAGGCGTTTACACGAAAATCAGTCATTTAACTGAAGGTCGCAGCCAATTTTTCTGCCGATGCTTCGCGACTAAACCACACCATCCGGTGCGGATTTACTGGGAGCGAACGACACTAAGCTGCGATGCTAATCTGGGAGCCGAGATCCTTTCCCGGATCTGCGACTCCAGCTCCGGCGGCGTATGCGGCCTGCACGGTCGCTGCGCCTCCACTGGTCAATGCAGCACGTTGCTCCTCAGCTATTTCTGCCTGTGCCTTCGCCATCATGGCACGCGCTTGGGCAGCTACGCGCAGATCTTGAGGACTTGGATCTGAAGGTGCCGTCGCAGCAGAGATAATCTGTTGCGCCTTTTGCAAAGTCTCTTAGGGCGTTGAACCCTCCGAAGTATCTATCTGAACAGACCCACCTACGGCATAGGCTTTGCCATCGGGTCCGACTTGATACTGAAGCTGCATGCCACCACGAGCCAGAGACCCAGCAGCAGCGAGATGCGCCATCTCATGAGACCGCACCTCGTTATCTCGCTGTTCCAAATCGCCCACTGCATCACCGCTACGAGCACCGCCGTTAGCCTTAGATATGAATTCGTTTAGACCGTTAAGACCACTAGCACGCTCTGATCCGAGACCCGTGTCAAATTCCTGCCCAGTCACATATCCAAAACGAGCCAAGCCCGGCTGAATCTGGAGTGGGTCTTGATAGTAGGGATTTCCGTCTGGATCTGCCTGCCGAGCATTAGTCTGAGAATCTAGGACTTGCTTTGCACCGTCGTTAGACTGGCTAGATTTGATACCATCCGCAGGTCCGCTTTGACCGTAAGGATTGGAGTAATCGTAGCTCGTATATGCTCCTGTGATTTGCACCAAAAAACTATTCAGAGATAATGTGGAAGACGCGTTGTAGACGGAGCAATTCTAGAATGGAGATCACATTGCTCTGACTCGTATGTAGCTCAATGGCCTCGTTTACTTCGGCGATTTTTTTCTGAACCGCCAGTAAAGCTCCTATGCCTGAGCTGTCGATAAATGCTACATCACCCATGAAGATCCTCACTCTTTCTATACTATTTTCCCATGCCTCTTCTAGCTGAGCCTGGAATACAGGCACGCGTGCCGCGTCAAACTTTGGGACTGAAAGGTGAACGTCGAGTAGCGTGCCATTGGCTCCTAGCTCAAAATCATATTCCTGGGTGGTACTCATGAGGTCATAAAATGTGTCGACAAGCCAACGCCCAAGTTAAAGTTTTCTGCTATGGCATTGTCGGTTTCTGAGTCTGTATCGCGCGGAAAACGTATGATCCTGCCTGCTACCCTGGAAGCCATAGACCCAGCTCGCGACGCTTTTGAAGATTTTTTAAATGATGCTGGCATTTCACACGAGGACTGCCACGCGTGGCTCTTGATATTCACCGAGGCGATTGTAAACGCAATCCGCCATGGTTCGAACCTAGATCCTGAGAAGATTGTTTCTATTAGTTGGAATCAGGAAGGCGATGTAGTCACGGTCGCGATCCAGGACTCGGGAAACGGACCGCCAGCCAACAGGCTAAATGAGCTCGAACTAGAAGATGACGGGAATCCAGAGTCCACCTCTGGCCGCGGTCTGTTCCTCATCCATCACTTTTGTGACCGCCTTGAACACTGGAATGGACCTCAAGGTTATCAACAGGTCCTCTACAAACGCCACCCGGGCATTCCAGCTCCGACAGATGGAAGTGACCAGGACGGTATCCTCGAACAAGCATTAGCCGAGATCTCCTTGTGCTATGAGAGCCTTGCAGCATTTTATCGCTTGGGCGATGCGCTCATTCACTCAAATACAATCGCTTCGTTTATCGAGAAGGCCTTGAAGGACTTGAAGCATGTTGTTCCAGCTGACGATTACATCCTTTCTTACTCAAGCGCACTGCAGCAGTCGATTCGGGATGAGTTAAACACCATCCCCGGAAGCCAGCTCTCCACTGATGAGAATGATCCGGAATGTGTCAGAGAGGCACTCAAAAAAGAGCTGGACATCATATGGGATGCAGAGGATCCAGAACGATTTCGTTTGGAGAATAATGATACGAGCTACCAGTCGGGATCGTGCATACCGATTCGGGCAGGAGATACCACGCTCGGCGCACTCACATGGCTAAGAACGGAATCTTATATGCCTTTTAATGCTGCTCAGATCAATACGCTTCGTACCTTCTCAGATTTGTTTGGAATAGCCATCGCCAACGCAAACCATGCCGTTGTGCGAAGCCGAGAAAACCAGGCACTCAAGGAGCTTGAGATCGCATCAACCATTCAAAATACTCTCCTCCCGACTCGGGTTCCAGATGACTATGATGCATCCAGATTGATTGTCCGGCGTGTAAGCGCACGCGAAGTGTCCGGTGATTACGCCGAAGCACTCTATTCACCGAATGGCTCCCTTCATCTCGTCATCGTTGATGTAATGGGAAAAGGAGTCTCGGCGGCATTCCTAGCGGTGATGATACGCACTGCAACTCGTATCCTCCTTGAGAATGATCTTAGTTTGACTGACCTCAGCCAAAAACTAAACAGAATCGTCTGCAGTCTGGTAGGAGAGATGACGCTATTCGCTACGGTCGCAGTCGCGAAAGTTGATGCTATCTCCGGTCGTATTGACGTAATCAATGCAGGTCACTCAAACGTCCTTTTATTTCCCAGAGATCAAGGCGAACCTTACGGAGTTTCTCCATCAGGCCCACCCATGGGCATCTTCGATGACTCGGTATATCCAGTGGAGTCTTTCAATCGCCTGGATATATCCAGCATCATCCTTGTTACTGATGGTCTATTTGAGTGGGAGACGAATGACGAGATCTGGGGCTGGGACGCATTCTACGATTTCACCCTTGAGCACATCGATGACGAGCCAGATGTATTCTGGACTCGAATACAAACACACATAAGCCAATATTCTTCGCCTCAATCACTTGCGGACGACCAAACCTGCATAATATGGAAGAACAAGAAAAATTGACGATTCTCGTTGCTGAAGACGATCCAGTCATGGCAAAGCTACTGGAGTTCAATCTAATGCGTGAATCGTACTCTGTTGTCATTTGTCGGGACGGCCGCGATGTTTTGACGAGGATCGAAAGTATCCGACCTGCTCTGATATTACTCGACTATGTTATGCCTGGAGCAACAGGAATGGATATTCTCAACGAACTCAGGATTAGAGAACATTTGACCAACATCCCAGTGCTCATGGTTACTGGTCAAGGGAGAGAGACCGTTAAAAATAGCCTCTTGAATGCCGGCGCACGTGCCGTTTTCACTAAACCCTTCAGCACGATAGAGTTGTTGCAAGAAATTCGTAATCAGCTGGCTACATCACCCACGTGATCTAAGCTATGTAAGCGTTTTGTTTTAATTATCGGATACATGTCCGACTACACCCTGTATCAATGATCGATACAGTGATGCTAGCCGATTCCAACATTCCATTTATTGACGATAGCCAACTCACGCCAATCGTTGGAGACGACCTCGATAGCGCCGGGCCGCTTCTTATTGAGTTAATTTCTCTCTTCGAAGAGGAAAATCATCCAAAACTCGCCGAAATCAGAGAAGCTTGTGGTAAGCGAGACCTCCCAGCGTTGGCGCGACACATACACTTTGTAGCAGGCAGCTCGGGTAATATGGGCTTACAACGCTTGTCCATGTTATGCCGTTCTATAGAGAAACGATGCCACCAAGGGGACCAAACACTTGATCTGGATGAAGTCTTTGCGAGTGTTCATTCGACATTTAGTAACTCGTTGGAGTCGTTTCACGCACGATTCACGGCGTAAAACGACAAGCCTCTTCATCCTCATTAATCAGCGAGAGAAGTATATTGTTGTCCTAGGCTTGTTCGTTCCTAGCTAAGATCTCACCGCGTTGGTCCTCATCTATTTTCACATAGTAGTCACTGTAAGCGCTATCGTAGTAGTGGGAATAGTAGTAAGAGGAAATATTCAGGCCTATATTATTAAGAATTGCGCCGAAAACAGGTGTATTGGAATCCAACAGTCGACGCACATTCATCTTGGCGCTGCGTCGCTTAACGGTATTAAATTTGATTACGTAGATCAGGCCATCCGCATGACCCAAGAGATTAAGAGTATCAGAGACAGCGGCCAGCGGCGGTGTATCGACGATTATTTTTGTATATTGCTTCCTAAGATCTGTAAATAACTCCTCTATGCGGGGACTGTTCAGGATCTGCGTCGGATTCTTCGCCTTGGCCCCAGCCGGCAATACGTCAAGATTCGGATAAAGCTCCTTTACGATACACTTATCTAGATCGTCACCTTGTTCGAAGTGCGTAACAATACCATGCGATACTTCCATTTCGAGAGACTTGGCAACATTGGGAAGCCGAAGGTCGCCGTCTAGAAGCAAGACTTTTTCACCGTGAGTGGCGTAAGTGAGCGCAAGATTGGTTGAGCAAAATGACTTCCCTTCACTGGGGACAGTCGACGTTGTGATAATTACCTGAGCATCTCGGCTATCTTCATTCAAGCGAAGTGTGGAGTGAATAGACCTAAACGCCTCTGTCACATGCCGGTCATGATTACCCGCTGCAGCCTGTGGCTTCTCTGATGCATCTAAGCGCTTGATCCGGGGAACAATACCAACCAGCGGCACGCCTACGACTGCCTCGATGTCAAAAGCAGTTTTCACTTTGTCATCTAGAAAAGCGAGTAGGAAAACCAAGCCCAAACCAGCGGCTCCACCTCCAACGAGGCCCAAAGCAATATTCAGCAAGGGCTTCGGCGACGATGGTGATACAGGGGGCCGCGCTCGATCGACGATGCGAGCATTTGGATTCTTGATATTAACCTGTGTGCTTTCCTGGGAATATCGGGCAACAAGATCCTGATAAAACAATTCTTGAACGCGAAGGTCCGACTCTAGTGACTCATACTCAACCTTGAGTTTAGATAACTCGATCAACTCAGTCTCTTGGGCTTGAAGGCGTTGTTGAGCCGACTCGTAATTATTCTGGGTCTGCTCGTATGCCGAAAATGCCTCTCTCACGGCCGTCTCCAAAGCTCGATCGAGCTCAACTTCGGACTCTCTCAAAGCCTCGCGAGCCGCAATCATCTTTGGGTTTTTGTCCCGATAACGCTTCGCAAGAGTGGAAATCTCGATTTTGTTAGCGGACACTATACTGAGCAACTCAGCGACGCGTTGATTTTGAGCGATAAACGTAACCTCCCAAAGATCTTGGCTTTCTTTTTGATACTCCTGGATCTGTTCCCAGAGAGTGAGGGCTCTATCATAATCACTTTTTGCTGAAACCACCAAGTCGTTGATGCGGACAAGTTCCTGGATCGCGATATTCTCTTCGCTGTCCAAGGAAACTGAATTGTAACGCTCGCGAAAGTCAGCTAACTCACGACGAAGTCGTTCTACCTCCGAGCGCTGTTGTGCCGCTTTGACTTTGAGGTCCTCAACAGCTTTCATAGACGTGTCGATACTGCGTGACAAATTATAGCTTATAAATTCTTCCGCAAATAAGTTCGCGACGCGTGCCGCCATATCCTGATCTGGGTGTCGATAACTAATTCCCACCATCAAGCTCAGTCTGAACGGGGTTACTTCTCTGTTATCTCCGAGAACTGACAAGGGAGTCACCGGCCCAGACATGAAGCTATTTTGGTAAGGCCCAAGAAATCGCTGGCGTTCATCTGGCGTCATCCGTTGTTCTACCTTTTCGATGATTGCGATACTCTCAAGGAGACCCACTTGAGTATTCAGGTCTTCCGCGCTACGGATCTCGTTGATATCTAAATCAATAGCCTGATTCCCTAAGGCGTTTGGATCATCCCTCAAGATCTCAACCGTCGCTATCGACTCATAAATCGGGGTAGCATTATAGGTATAGAGAATTGAAGAGGAGAGGACCAGAGCGAAGGTAACGATAAAATACCATATCCGCTCGCGGAACATTACCAAATAATCCTTGATCGATCGATGGGGAGTCTTTTCTCCCGCGCCATAGCCACCATAACCATAGCCAGGGCCTTGGGCACCATATTGAGCATATCCGTAACCATATCCATATCCGTAACCGCTTTGATCACGACTCGACCTGTTTGAACCACCCTGTTCGGGGGGTCGATTAGGCTGGGGATACTGAGGAGGAATGTTTGTCATAGAGGATGTTAAAAATTAAAATACACGTTCGGGGACGAAGAGAGTATCTCCGTCTTCAAGAGGAAAGTCTCTTGATTGGGGGTCAGAGAGAATGCGTTCCATATTAAGCTCACGAGAAATAACTTCGCCATTGTTCAGTGTCCGCTTGAGCTGAATCTTTTTCATATTGGCCAATCGCGTTGGACCCCCAGCGCCGGCCACTGCATCCGTCAAAAAAAGAGGCCTATCGGGCGGGATCAATACAAAGCCAGGGCCATTCACTTGTCCAAGAACATTAACTTTTCGTTCTGCGAACTCAAGAACCTGAAGATTTATTTGTGGGTTTACCAGATAGTCAGCGTCATAGAGTTTGAAAAGTAGCTCCTGAGCATCTAATAATGTCCTTCCAAAAAGGCTTACGTCACCAATGAGCGGTAACCTTACGCTACCGTCGGCTTCTACTCTGACTTCCGAGTCCATATCGGGCTCTTGGAAGACACGAAACAACAGTAAGTCATAAGGCTGGATAACATAATTAACAGAGCTACCCCCACCTGATCCCTGGTCCCTTGATTCTCCAATTCTTTGGCCCCACAGACCAGACGATGTAAAAAGAGTTACGACGAATAAAGTGAAAGAAATCTTCATAAACAAAAAGAGATTGCTGCGGTGCACAGCAATCTCAAGACATTAACGGAAGGACCTAGTTTCAGACCGCGACAAATCAGTAGCGCAAAGTGGCAGTGAACTCCACAACGGTCTTATCAAAGTCCCGATCTTCATTAGAATCCATATTGGCGTAGTAAATAATAGCACCCAAAGCTAAGTATCCATTTGGAGTGTATTGTCCTGAGACTCCGAGAGTGATAGTCTCATCCTCACGATTAGATGCCTTAAAATCATCATAAAGCAGACCCAAATTCCCAGAAATTGACCAGAACTCATTATAGGAATAGTTCAGTTGAAAATTTGCGCTAGTCGACTCGATAGGATTTCCATCAGAGACACTTTCGAAGTCGCGATTGGCAGAGAATACCAAGCCTAACTTGGGTGAGAATGCATACTCGAGAGCAGCTGCGAGCGTAAGCGTATCTGTGTCATCAAGACTCCCAGTCTGGAAACTACGTTCTTGGTAACCGACGTCTACAGATCCGACAAGTTTGGGTAACAATTCTCCTTCCACACCCACCGTAAATTGGATGTCTTCCGGATCATTTCCAATTACTGTTCCCAGGTTGTCTATGTCAGCATTGCGATAACGAAATCCAGCCGTGATATCGAGTTTGGGGGAGTAGGCGTAGAAGAATTTGAGCGGAAGTGTTACAGTTTCGCGATCAGGCAGTTGGTCATCGAAAACCCCAACATAGTCTAAATTAGTGAACTGGGCGCCGATGCGCACGCCGACCTTTTGGGTAAAATCATATCGAAAATAGCCGCTAACATCAAAAGTTTCACTCTCAAGCAGCCCATCTAAGTCGATTCGCTGTGTCGTTGTTTGGTCCTCCACGAAACTGAGTGCACCCCCAAATGAGTAGACCACATCTTCATAACTGCCATTGGCGAAAACACCCAAATTCTCAGCGTTATAAATCTCGTTATCAGAATAACGCAAATTCGTAGACTGAACGATTAAAGATCCATCTGCCTGCGACTCACCGCGAACAAGATCAAGCTCAAGGCCGGGACGAACTGTAAAAATAACGTCATCCCGCTCGTTGGCAGCGGCAGCGGTAACGTTAGAGTCGGCCTTGACCCCTGTTTGCAAATTGAAGAAAACGTCGGCGTTATCACCTAATGAAAAAAGCGGGGCGGCATTTGATACCGACACAGCAAGCATAAAAGGTAGCACGCAGTAAATTTTGTTTCTTATATCAGTTAGTCGTGTTTTAGCTCGCGATGGTTGAGATCACTGGTATTGCAATTGCAAGTCCAATTCTGGTTCAATCCTCATTATCCTTATCGTTCAGCAAGAAATGCGCCCTCAATACCCCAACCTCATACCCGACTTATTATCGCATGGCCAACCATTATAAGCCGAAGCGCGAGCTGCTATTCGGTCTCATCTATTTAAAACGCAAACCGGACCGTAAATGGTCTGTAAACTTTCGCTGGGGCCGGATTGCAGCAGCTTTTGGAATCCTAGCTCTAGCAGGCTGGCTAAGCTGCGGTGCGTTCCTCTATTTCTTCTTCAAAATCAAACGTGACTTCGAAGACGTTAGCTTCGCAAAAATGCTGATCCTTCCTCTGCGCTACGAGGAGCACAAGCGCGAGATGGGAAACTACCACATAGAGCAAGCCAAGAAGCTGATGGAAGAAAAGGAATGGCAGGAAGCTCATAATTTTCTCAGAGCTGGTGTTATGAGGTCTCCCGCAAACATCGAGGGGCGGCTCTTACTTGCTGAATTTTACGTTATGGGCTTCAAACAGCCCAATCTCGGTATCGAGATCTTAAAACGCGGGATGCCCTACGTCCCCGATGACAATCTAGACTATATTCGGACACTTGTAGGCCTGATGCTCGGACAAGAGCAGGATCTCGAGATGATTGATTTTGCTGAATCCGAACTTGAGAATCGTGATCCGCAAAATGACTTTAGCCGAATTATCGGATTAGCGGCAGCACGATCTGCGTTTTTCCGAGGGAAATATGATACGGCACACGAATACATTGATCGATACAGCTTAGACAAAGACCCCAGTGGACTTTCGCTCAAAGCGAAGATCCTGGCGGCACAGGATCAAATTGAAACCGCAGTTGCCCTGTTAGAGTCTAGCATCTCTCAATTTGAGCAAAAAGATCAGTTGTTCATTGAGCTCATTAAACTCTACCGTGAACAGGAAGAATTTGATAAGGCGCGCCGGTATGCCCTCCTGCGCAACCTCAACAACCCGCTCAATCCGGGCCCCAGAGTCGAACTTCTCTACGCATACGATTACTCACAAAGACGAGACCGCCTAGAATCTGAGATAGAGAAGTTTATCGAGCAATTTGGCTCAGAACCTAACGCACTCGCTCTACTAGGACAATTCGGTGTCGATACGGGAAACGCAGCTTTAAATCGACGCCTCTACAACAGAGCTATCAATCAAGGCTTTGATCCGTCCTTATTCTCGTTTTTCCTCATAGAATCTGAAGTTGTCGCCGAAAACTACGCTTTAGCACTTGAATTAATTGAAGATATTTCTGCTGAAAACCCTGAATGGCTCGAGGAACGGACGATCATCTTCAGCTCATTGCGTGCCGTTGCCTACTTTGGCGCGGGACGTGACGCGAATGGCTCTGTATACCTTCAGGACGTCCTGCAGAATCCTGACATACGAGTAGAAACGCTAATCGCGCTCTCGACACGCCTGGAACGGCTCGACCGTCCAGATAAAGCGCGTGCTGTTCTTCAAGCCGCCTTCGATGCAGACTCTAGTAATCAGGCTGCCCTAACAAATCTAATTCGTCTCGATATCGAACTTGGACAAATCGATGATCTAACTCAAAAAGTAGAGACGCTTTTGGAAATGCGGCGTCCAACAAAAGCGCTAATACAGTCAATTTATAACAAACTCGGTAGCGATAAATTTCTGTTCGCTCAAAATCGTCGGGCAATTCTTAATGAGCTCGATCAAATCCTGAGACAATCGAGTTAAGAATCGTCGACTTCCTTGTGACTGGCATCGACAAGGATGACCTCACCATAGAGCACGCGGGTCCCATCAACCTCAGTGACGATAATCTCCATGCCGGGATATGACATCTTATATCCTGCCTCTGGAATCTTTCCCACCTCCTGGGTAATGAGACCGCCAAAAGTCGAAACATCCTCGTTTTCGATCTCGACACCAAACTCCTCTTCCAAGTCATGGATTGGAGTCAGTCCAGATACGCGAAATAGCTTTTCGCCTAATTGAGTGACTAACTTTTCTTCGACGTCGAACTCGTCTTGGATGTCACCTACGAGCTCTTCTAATATCCGCTCAAGCGTAATTACCCCACGAACTCCTCCAAAATCATCAGAAACTAAAGCCATATGGGCCCGGTGCTTTAGTATTCTTTGAAGAGCATCTTCAATACGAGTACCCTGGTGAACAGTTATGATATTGCGCTTAATCCGATCGAAATTGATTCGGAGCGGATCCCCTCGAAAGCGGAAAATATCCTTGATGTGAATGATGCCGAGACACTTGTCGAGGTCGCCATCACATAGAGGGAAACGGGTATGTCCTGTCTCACGCGCCAGTTTCAGATTTTCTTCATTCGACGCATTGATATCGAAGATCTTCACCTGACTCCGCGGTAAGTTCACATCATAAACTTCTAGATCGCTTAACGCTACGGCGTTAGAAATAATTTTCCCCACGACCTCGGAAACCGAATCGCTATCGTGCGAAATACTGGCGAGGATGAGACTCGTATCGAGAGATTCGGTTTGCTCCTTGCTTTCTACAGTAAGCTTTGATTCCAACCAGCTGTGCACCCGAGATTGAGGTACCCGGATCGGCATGAGAAGGTAATGAACAATCAAACTGACGGGCCAAAAACGTTTTGCCGTAACAATGGGTGCTCGACGCGCTTGAAGGCGCGCCCATGGAATGCCCAGAAGCTCTAGTACGACGAAGCCAGAAATAGACGCGAACCCGATCACCCAAGTGATCGGAATGCCTTTAGTTAGCTCCTCCCCTTGGCTGATTGACAGAAAGACAACCACAATCACCCCCAACAACGCATAGGCTGCATGTCGGGCAAATGCCGCAGTATCAATCACACCTGCAATCCGGTTAGAGTCACTTCTTAAAAGTGCCTCGAGTTCCCCTCTTAGCTCTAGGTCTCGACGAATTCCCACGATACTCGTCTCGAACCCACATAGACATGCGTTCAAAATGAGAATGCCAAGCAGAAGGAAAAGAAAGATCAGAAGCTCAATCATTTGAGCACCCAATGATTACAAATAGTCATTTTGTGGTTTTCTGGAGAATGCTTTTCATTTTTGCAAGCAACCGCTCGTTCTCTTCATGAGAACCCACCGTAATTCGCAGATGATTCTTCAAACCATAGGGAGCCAATGGCCTCACAATCACACCCTCTTTCTGTAAAGCGACAAACTTCCCTTGTGGATCCTGAACTTCACACAACACAAAATTCGAAGCCGCAGGATATATTTTGAGACCGAGGCGTTTGAGCCCTTCAGTCAATTGCTGGATACCCGAACGAGCACCTGCCCGCGATCTCAATACGAAGTCCTCATCATCCAATGCTGCCTCTCCAGCCGCCAACGCCAGCATGTTTACATTGAAAGGTTCACGAATCCGGTTCAAAAGCGCGATCAAATCAGGATCCCCATAACCATAGCCCAATCGCAGTCCACCAAGACCATAAATCTTTGAAAATGTCCGGGTGCATAGAATCTTTCGACCTGATTTTATATAAGGCAGCAAGTCAACTGGGGCATCGAGATACTCGGCATAAGCCTCGTCATACACGAGCAACACATGGTCAGGTAACGCCTCTACGAAACGATAGACATCGCCTGGATCGTCGGGCAATCCCGTCGGGTTATTCGGAGAAGCGATAAAGACAATGCGCGTCTTCTCAGAAATCGCGGCGAGCAGCGCATCAAAATCATGAGCATAACCATGCATAGATACTGAGGTCACCGCAGCCCCGTGAAGCAACGTCACAAGGCGATAAACAATGAAGCCATACTCTCCAAAAACCGCCTCATTCGTATTGTTAAGAAAAGCTCGAGCCACGAGTTCGAGCACTTCGTTTGAACCATTCCCCAAAATAACTTGGTCGGGGCTCACTCCGCGCTTCTTGGCGATCGCTTCTTTGAGAAATGTCCCATTACCATCAGGATATAGATGAACCTTTTCTAGGGCATCCTGCATCGCACGAACCGCCATAGGCGAGGGCCCGAGAAAATTTTCATTCGAGGCCAATTTGGCGACGTGAGAGGGGTCAAGACCAAACTCAGCGGCCACGCGCTCAATCGGCTTACCTCCCTCATAGACAGGCTGTGTTAAAATTTGCGGATTTACCCAATCGCGGAATGTCGCTGACATATATCCTCTTAATAGGGTCACCTTCTATCGCCCCTTCAAATTTAATATGAAAATTCTTGTCACCGGAGCATCTGGATTGCTCGGCTTCAATATCATTCAAGCCTGCTTACGCCGTAATCATACTCCAATTGCTCTCACCCACACTCATGCTCTGGATGCGTCCCTATCGATGGATCAATTCTCGCTAGATTTGTCAGAGTTTACCACACTCGAACGTCTTGCTTTAGATCACTGGCCCGATGCCATCGTCCACACGGCGGCGATTTCCGAGCCAGACATAGTGGATAAGAACCCCCAATTCGCCGAACACCTAAATGTTGCTTTACCACGGCGATTGGCGCAGATAGCTCATCATATAGGCGCACTTTTTATCCATATCTCTTCTGACATGGTATTTAGCGGCAAACAAACCGAACCGCACCGAACCACAGACTTACCCGAACCCACAACGCTCTATGGCCAGCAAAAGCTTCAAGCCGAGCGCGAGGTATTAGAGCACTGCACAGATCGACCCATAGTGTTACGAATCCCGATCTTGAACGGCAATGGATGGACCGGAATACGGTCGGTGCATGAAAAACTCTTTGCATCCTGGAGCAGAGGCAAACGCCCGACTCTTTACACAAATGAGAGACGGCAACCGACCTCTGCTAGCGACACCGCAGAAGCCATCATTGAACTGTGCGAACGGGGAAACTTAACCGGCATCTTTCACTGGGCTGGACTACACACGGTTACACGAGCACAAATGGGTCAAGCGATCCTGAAGCATTTTAACTTACCCGTGGAACTCATCGACACGGTCGAATGCACGGAATCCGAACGCCCACTCAATTTGTTGCTTAATTTACACCCCATCGCGGGGAAGCTAAAGACGACTCCCTTGAGCCTCGACCAACAAATCGAGCAGCTCACCGTCCCCAAGCCAGCCTACGCATGGTATGAGTCTCAGTTCTAAGGTTCAAATCGTCGATTCAGTTCCAGCAAATGCCGCTGGTAACATGGCGTGGGATTTAGCTCTCTTGGCACAATCGTCACTTGTTTCGACTGCAAGTTTACGGGCTTACACTTGGGAGAACCCAGAGGCGGTGACAATCGGCAAATACCAACCCACTGCCCTCATTTCCTCCACAACTCGGGACTGGGCAAGACGCCCAACCGGTGGCGGTTTGGTAGACCACACGGACGACTCACTGACCTGGAGCCTCATCATCCCAAATTCCTTAATACCCATAACGGGTCCAGGTGTAAAATGGGTCTATGCAATACTCCAAGATGCGATGCGACAGACCATCGAAACATCCCTTAGATTCAAGACAGATCAAGTAAAGACATCGCCATCTAGTAGGCCAGAAATCTGTTTCAGAGAACCGCGCGTCGAGGACCTTATCAACGAGAGAAGGCAAAAAATCTCCGGCATGGCCCTCTACCGCAACCGTTCAGGCATCCTTGTTCAAGGCAGCTTGCAACATCTTCCATACAGAATGGATACAGATGCATTTCTGAGAAAATTCGCACAACAGATCTTCAAAACAAAATCGCTACGCTCACCCGTGATCACAACACTCATTTGTAATGATGCTTATCAATCCGAACTCCAAAAAGTACTTTTGGCGGCTCAGATAGAGTAGATATTAAAAAAAACGCCTCCCAAAACGGAAGGCGGTTTCTAAATCTCGTTGTTCTTCTACGAACTAGCGGCGGCGGCGGCCAAACTTGTTCTTGAATTTCTCAACACGGCCTGCGGTGTCTACGAAGCGCTTTTCACCAGTGAAGACAGGGTGTGAGTCCGACGTAATATCGCACACAAATACGTTATACTCCACGCCATCAATGTTCTCTGTCTTTTTAGACTTTTGAGAAGAGATAGTGAGAAATTTCTGTCCGCTCGATACGTCAACAAACGCAGCGGGAAATGCTTCTGGATGGGTATCAGTTTTCATGGATGATCCGAGCTCTTTCGCAATTATCCCTGACGCGCTTTGAAGCGTGGGTTGGTTTTATTGATCACGTATAGGCGACCCTTGCGGCGGACGACCTGGCAGTCAGGGTGACGGTTTTTCAGAGTTTTGATGGATGAAGCTACTTTCACGGCAGTCTATGTTATTAAAGGTTATACGTTAGTGCGACGCTTGGCCTCATAAACCCGGCGTTCTTTCACCTGGTTGGCAGCTTTGCCGATGCGGTCACGCATGTAATACATCCGAGCACGCATGGTGATCGACTCGCGGTCTACCTCGACTTTGGCAATATTCGGGCAGTGCACAGGAAATACACGCTCAACTCCTACACCCGAGGCGATACGACGGACGGTGAAAGATTCGTGGATGCCGCTACCTTTACGCGCTATCACGATGCCAGCGAAGATCTGAATACGCTCTTTATCGCCCTCGCGAACACGCGTGTGCACCTTGACGCCGTCGCCCACTTTGAAGTGGTCGCGCTCTGGGAGGAGCTGATCCTTAGAAATTTCGTCGATGATGGAACTCATGGTAAATTCTGTTCGTTGCTAAGATCGGGACGCAGTTTCCGGGTTTTTGACTCCCGTTGCTGCTGCCGCCATTCTGCGATCACTGCGTGATTTCCACTGAGTAACACCTCAGGGACTGTCATACCGCGAAAGCTTGCAGGCCTGGTAAATTGAGGAAAAGAAAGGAGATTGCCGTTGAAGGCATCTTGTGTCAAGGAGTTTTCCTCTCCCAAAACACCAGGTATATAGCGGGTTACGGCATCGATCAAAACAGCCGCCGGCAAGGTTCCGTTGGTCAAAATATAATCCCCGATTGAAATCTCCTCATCGATGAGCGCATCTCTTACCCGTTGATCGATGCCTTCGTAATGACCGCTGAGGATAATTAAATGTCGCTTCTCTGAGGCGAGCGCCTTCACCCGAGGCATGTCGAGCACAGGGCCGTCCGGTGACATATATATGGCGTGCGTGTCTTTGCGACGCAAAGCGTCGAAAGCCTCAAAAATGGGTTCTGGCTTGAGCACCATCCCTGCACCTCCTCCAAAGGGACGCTCATCTGTCGTTTTGTGTCGATCGTGAGTCCAATTGCGCAGGTTATGCACCTCGCAGCGAACCAACCCTTTCGTTACGGCACGCCCGACAATACTTTCAACAAGAAAACCCTGCACCATTTCTGGAAACAGGGTTATCAAATCAATCTCGAGATGCGGTTGCTGCATCGGCTCAAATCCCGACACACTGTCAGGTGCATCCCAAAAATACTCGGGGCTTATACCTCAGCAGTAGGCGCTTCAGCAGGAAGCTCACGCCGGTAACGATTGATCAGCGTGCGTGCTGTATCAGTCGGCTTCGCTCCTACACTTACCCAATAGTCAATGCGATCGAGCTTGAGGTTAAGCTCGGTCTCAGTGGGTTTGGCCTGTGGGTTGTATTGACCAAGAATTTCCACGAAACGTCCATCACGACGAGCGAGCGCCTCGGCGACTACTACACGATAACGAGGACGGTGCGCGTTTCCTCCGCGCTGAAGTCTGATTTTAAGTGCCATAATAAATTCTCACTAAGCTTTTTGGACTTTTCCTGCCTTGATCGCTTTTACAGATACCCACATACGCTTCACCTGACCGCTGGGGAGCTTCACTCGAATGCGCTGCAGATTGGGGCGGAATGTGCGCTTGTTATTCTTAACAAGCTGAAGACCGATACCACCGCTTTTCTTGGATTGACCTTTGCGAACGATGCGGCCGCCCACTTTGGGTCGCTTTCCTGTAATTGCGCAGATTCTAGACATGACAAATGTGTTTTGGGAAAAAGCTGAACAACAAGATGTTTTCGAGGGATGCTGGCAATCCAAAAATCAACACATCTGGTTTTTTAGCCATTTATCGATCCAAACAGCATTCAAAAACCTCATCCTCTTCGCAAAGCTTACGACTTTTGGGCCTGCAGTTTGCATGTGTGGAGTGGATCAGTTTTATTTTTCTAAGGTTTCATCTGAAATGAAGGCCACCCTTTCCATCGCCCTATTCTCATTTTTATTCGGATTCGTCTTTTCACCGACCCTAGACTCCAGACTTTTTGGTGGTGATATCGCCCAGGCTAGATCCGAAACCAAAATAGCTCAGTCACGCGGAGAGGATCGCTATCGACAGTTTTTCGACGCGGACAGCTTTCGCGGGGTACAGGAAGAGATTTCTCAGACCTATCGAGGAATCGGTGTGCGCATTTCCCAAAACGATTCCGGCGAAATCGAAATCCTCGAAGTATTCCCAAGATCCCCAGCAGAAAATGCACAACTCAAGACTACAGACATCATTACCTCCGTCAATGAGAGGTCCACAGTAGGGATGTCTCTCTCCGAAGTGGTCGACGAAATCCGTGGCGTGCCCGGCACCAGCCTAACTCTTGAGCTGAAATCAAAAGATCAGTCCCCGGTGAAAAAAGAAATACTCCGCGAGCAAGTTATTGTCCGCACAGTCTCTCCACTCTTAACATTAGATGACAGTATCCATTATCTAAGAATAAGGGAGTTCGGTAACTGGACGGACGATGAATTTGCCGCCGAACTCATCAACTTGAACGAGCCCTATTCCCTTATTGTCGATTTAAGAGGCAACACTGGGGGCATTCTGGATTCCGCATTCGACATTCTCGACATGTTGACCCCTGCAAATGTTGAGGTGCTCTACGTAAAAAACCAACGGTCTGGTCGAACCGATATCCGTAAAACTAGCCAAGCTGCATCGCTAGACCCAAAGAGGGTGATTATTTTAACCGATCGCCTCACCGCGAGTGCTTCAGAGATTCTTGCTGGCAATCTCAGGATCTTAAATGATGCCATCCTCGTCGGCGATCAGACCTATGGAAAAGGCTCTGTGCAGAGTATTTTCGCATTGGATAACGGCGGAGGGGCAAAAATGACAACTGCTTACTTTTATTTAGCTGACTACAGTAAAGTTGACGGTAACGGACTGAAGCCGGACTACACGGTCTCCACGCGCGGCCTTGGAAATCGCAGTATCAGTCCAGAAATGCTCACAACAGATGATGCTGTCCTCAAGGCCCTCGAGTTACTAAGCATCAATTAGTTCTTACATTGACGTGGCCGGAAAATCGGTCGATGAGACCAAAATGATTCTCGGAATCGAATCCTCATGCGATGAATCGGCACTTGCTCTGATTGAACCCAGCACAGGCATCATCCACGCCGAACTTATCGCCAGCCAAGTCACCCTCCATGCTGAGTATGGAGGCGTGGTACCTGACCTCGCAACCCGGGCACATTTGGATAATTTCCCAAATTTGCTCGGCGAGCTCGCTAGACAGGTCCCTCACTGGCAGGAAAAAGTAGATACGATCGCTGTCACCTCAGGCCCCGGACTCGCGGGGTGTCTTGCCACTGGGATTGCCACTGCAAAAGCCCTCAGGATCGCCCATCCCACTACACGCGTCGTGGGAGTCAATCATCTCCGAGGCCACGCTTATTCTCCATTCATCCCGAACTGGATTGACTATCCTGGCTGCGTGAATGCGCGAATCGCGCCATATCTCCCCCATCTCGGATTGATCGTTTCCGGCGGCAACACGCTATTAGTGAAAATTGACGAACACCTCCGAATCAAAGTGCTCGCAGAAACCGTTGATGACGCGGCAGGCGAGGCCCTGGACAAAGGAGCAAAACTCTTGGGCATGCCCTACCCAGGCGGGCCTCATATCGAGCGAGTCGCCCTTGAGGGCAACACGGCCTACCATCCCTTTCCCGTAGCAGCTGGAGCACGCAACGATCGTCGCTTTTCCTTTTCTGGTTTAAAGACAAGCCTACGCTATCTCTTAGAAAAGACAGATGATGCGACTCTCCGGAAGCACCTCTCCGACATCTGCGCCAGCTACCAGTTCGCCACCATCGAACAGCTCGCTCGCAAGACGACTCACATCTGGGACACCCTCGGACCTTTTAAAAGCATCGGTCTCTCAGGAGGCGTTTCAAATAACGGTGCACTCAGAGATCGCTTCGCAGCGCTCACCAAAAAACTCGAAACACCCCTCCTTTTAGCGGAACGTCGACACACCGGCGACAATGCCACCATGATCGCCTTTGCAGCGCACCTAGATTCCATAGGCTGCGACCATTCAGGGCTCGATGGCTTGAGCTTCAACCCGTCGTGGTCGATTGACCATGACGTCGTTGATCAACCTCCCCAAACATCTAGATAGTGCAGCGCGAACAAGGCAGCCAAAATATAGGTCACGACTGAGACATCTCGAAAACGGCCTAAGGCCATTTGGATACCTACATGCGTAATGAACCCCAAACCGATCCCCTCACTAATACTGAAGGTTAACGGCATAGCCAGAAGCGTCACAAACGCCGGAGTCAGCAGCGCCACATCGTCTAAATCAAGATGACGGACACCTTGCATCATGAAAACGCCTACCATAACCAATGCTGGTGCTGTGGCTTGGTTCGGAATTATCAAAATAATAGGTGTAAACAGGAGCGCTATCAAGAAACAGGCACCCACTGTGATCGCAGTAAGCCCCGTACGCCCTCCCGCCTCTACTCCAGCTGCAGATTCAACGTAGGAAGTCGTCGTCGAAGTACCAAGTAGAGCTCCAATAACAGTAGCGCCAGCGTCTGCCGTAAGTGCGTTACCCATCTTGGGTAGCTTGTCATTCTCATCGAGCAAGTCGGCCCGACGTGACACGCCGATTAAGGTGCCGATCGTATCGAACAGATCTACGAATAAAAGCGAAAGAATAAGCGGATACACCTCTCCAAAATTCTCGAAAGGAAACCATAGATTTAGGGAAAGAAACATGTCTCCAATTCCTGCGGGTGCCGACATTATCCCATCAGGCATTGCCGTAACGGAACCGTCACCCATCGGCAAAAAGAGACCCACAAGTGTAATTCCTAAGATCCCCAAAATTATGGCTCCGGGCACTTTCTTGATCACCAAGAAAGCCATGAACACGAAACCAACAATCGTGAGAATCGAAGATGGTTTAGAGAGGTCTCCTACCGTGACAAGTGTCGCTGGATTATCGACGACAATTCCAGCGTTCTTCAAACCAATGAACGCGATGAATAAGCCAATACCGCACTGAACACCTACTCGCAAATTAGCTGGAATCGCATCGGCTATCTTCGACCGCACACCTGTGAGCGAAAGTACCAAAAAGAATATCCCATTCCAAAATACCAGCGCGAGCGCATCAGCGGGCGCAATCCCAGCACCCAAAACAATTGTAAACGCAAAATAAGCGTTGAGCCCCATACCCGGAGCCAGCGCAATTGGATAGTTGGTCAACAGCGCCATCAGCACACAGCCAATTGCCGCAGCTAGCCCTGTAATTGTGAGCATCGTTGCTGCATCCAATCCGGCATTACTCAGAATCCCCGGATTGACCGCCAAAATATAGGCCATTGCGGCAAAGGTTGTGATACCTGCAATGACCTCAGTTTTGACGTCTGTATGGTGCTCTTTGAGCTTAAATATTCGATCTAGCATGGGAATCTAGCATCCAGCATTTGTCTTGCCGTCAGCGAGATCGAAAAAAACTGAACTTTCTCAAAATATTTTGAACGGAATCCGATGTGCGGAAACAAAGTATACAGAAGCAGTAGTATTACACAGTTTCAGTCTAGTTTGTAGTTTGTTTCGTGAAGGCTCGTCGGCTACCCCGGCGGGCCTTTTCGTTTCTAAAGACATCAAAGCAGTCCAAACTTAATTTGAGGGACAATATCCAAGCAACTCCTCCTGTGGCACCGCGGAAGTCTCTCATTCAGAACACGAGCCCACTCAACCGATAGATCCTATCGCTGCATCAAAATACTGCCTTCAGGACACGGTTTTTCCGAATGTATCGCTTAAGCGGCACCACTCTTCCATTTTCCCCCTCTACCGTCATCCATCCTCGATCAGTGCGGATCAGAATCAATACATGGCGCACATCTAAGAAACGTCCTACATCTGCACAGAGGACGCCTACCGCGGAGTTGGCTTTGGAAATATTGCCCGACTTCACATTTTGCTGAAATAAGGCAGACTGGAAGAACACACAGAAATTATCACAATCGATGCCTTCACTCTGATAAAAGGCCCGGCTACTCTGAAGATAGCGTTTATAGAACGGTAAGAATTCCTTTTTGATCCAGCGATATTTAGGCTCTTCGTATTTTTGTGCGCTGAATTCTGTGGAATGTATTCCATAAGGCTTCAGCTCATCACTAATTTGCCTAGCTGATATAAGATTATCAGCCCTCACTTCGCCGAGCGTTGCAAAAGCAATTACCAAAAGATATAGCTGTAGAAAAGGTCTCATCCGACTCGAGATGGCACGCACGCACCATCGCTTTAGAAAGTCGCCCGATCTGTCGAAGACAGTAACTTTACTTAGAAATCACTTTGGGTTATCTCTAAAATAGTGCGGCAAAGGTCAGTTAGCCAAGACCATATAAATGCGATCATCCTCGGGCCTGCGGATCAAACCCGTATCAGCATCGCCATCATCGTAAATTTGATCTACCTCGCCAGCCTCTTCTTCAGTGATTGTAAAGCCTATGACACCCACCCCATGGAAACCATAGTCCGAATCCCAATCCCAACTTCCGCCGATAGGCGTACCTGCATCCCAGGCTGTCTCGTTGATGTAGCCTTCCAACTCATTTGGCAATATCCCCGTATTAGCGTCCTGAATCTTTTCTGCGCCGGTTTCAAACAAATAGATCATACCTGCCTCAGCATAGGCAGTGGAATCGTTCATGAAGGTCGAAAATTTTGAGTTCAGCCTTATTTTCTGGAAAGCTGGGATGGCAATCGCGGCGAGCAAACCAATGATCACCACCACGATCATAATCTCTATCAAGGTAAATCCCAAAGGCTTTTGCTTCGTGACCATTCTGGAGATCCAGCCGACAGAAAATGAAGAACCTTGAATATTTGAATGAAAGGGTTTATGAGAGCTTATTCTCAAACAATGAAACGATCTCCATTTGTGGCACCAGGATGAGCCCTTTATCGGTTATGCGGATCTCTGGAATGACTGATAAGGGAATCAAGTTATAACCCATGTATGGCAGAGAACAACCCGCAGCATCCCACACCTGTTTCAGCTCAGTCGTCAGCTCAGCCACCTCTGTAGCCCGTTTATCAGAGATTAATCCAGCGATGGGAAGAGGGACACAGGCTTTGACATCGCCAGCGTCGACCACCACCACGCCGCCTTTCTCCGCTTCAATCGTCTTAAGCGCGAGCTGCATATCAGCAGCATTGTGGCCAGCAACGATGATATTGTGCGCATCATGACCCACTGAACTAGCTACCGCACCTGACTTGAGCTTAAAATTTTGCAGGAGGCCATGAGCAATCTCTCCAGATTTACCATGGCGCTCTACCACAGCGACGAAACAGCAATCGTTTTCCTCAAGAACAGCTTCCCAAGACTCCGGAGCAGCAGTCAGCTCAATTTTGCGATGCAGAGTTAGGATACCAGGAAGCTCGGTCCGGATAATGTTAAAGGCACCAGCGCTCTTCGGAAGCGGCGGAATGACGTCAAGAGATTCAGGGAGTTTTACCGTGTCGTAAGCGGCAGCAGGATAGACGTAGCGCTCGGACTCGAGTTGCTGTTCTAATTTCTCAGTAATCTGTTTGTCCTCAACAACCAGCGCACCCCCATACCACGTGCATTGGGGTTCATGAGCGTCATTGAGCAGCACGATGTCAGCTCGACGACTATGCCCCAGAGCACCCAACTCATTATCCATGCCAAAACGAGTCGCTCCATGGAGCGAGCCCATAGACCAGGCTTGCTCCGGCGTCATACCCGCGACCATGGCTTGACGCGTTACCCAATCGAGGCCGAAGAGAAAGAGATCATCCGCGTCACGATCATCGGTGCACACGCAGACACGCTTGTGTGAAGCACCCAACTCCGTAACCGCTTTGATAGCCTCTGGCAAAGAATGCCACGGCGTGGTCGGTGGACCACCACGGAGAAAGACCCATATCCCCGCCTCGATGAAATCCTTCGCAATATCCCTGTCGATAGCCTCGTGCGTATCTGTTACACCCGCAGCGGCATAAGCTGCCACAAATTCCCGCCCATAGATATGCCCAGAAACCGGGCGCCCCCGCTTCAACGCCTCACCTATGATCGCATGGCTCCGCTCATCGCTGAGACACACCGGAACAAAGTCCATTTTTTCGCCCAGTGCGACCGCCTCTGGCCAAGCGTCGAAAATCTCACCCACCTTATCCGGCGTCAAATCACCTCCAGCGGTTTCCAGCCCCGAATGGGTAGCGGGCACTGTACTGGGGACCGTGAGGAAAATGTTTAACGGGGCCTGGCGTGCATCCTCCAGCATCCACTCCACTCCAGCACTATCGCATACATTTCCTATTTCATGGCTGTCGCAAAAAATCGTCGTCGTGCCATTGAGGAGCGCCGCCTCAGCATAGGCACAAGCACTCATCATACTCGATTCAATGTGAATATGCGGATCGACCAGCCCAGGAGCCAAGATCCCGCCCTGCGCGTCAAACACCGACCCCGGCTTCTTCGCTAAATCTCTGTAACTGCCTGCCGCTTTCACTGCCGCAATTCGTCCGCTATGCACCCAAATCTCATGATCCGGCAGCATTGACTCCGAATAAACACTCAATATCCGCGCACCCGTTATGACCGTATCGGGTGCCATCCGCCCCGAAGCCACATCGGCCAGGGTGCGCGTTACTGAGTGCAAGGGCGGGACAGAGAAACGGGAATAGGTCATGCAGTCTGTTAAATAATGGGTCTCAGGATTGTCTGGCTTCACACATTCCAAACGCAGGTCAGACATGCCCTTGGAGCTTATGGTGAATACACTATCTCCAAACATAGCGACTGCTTTGCCGATTCGCGAGCAATCAACGAAAATCCGCGCGCGGGTTTCTAATTCACCGCACCCAAAAATCATTTGCCATCAAGGCCTTCTCTGGGAACAAATAATTTTCAAAGTTTGCGATAGAGCCACTTCGAAACGCAACCTGAAGTCCATAATCAGATTGCTAGGGTTGCCCTAACCCAGGGTCTGAAAATTGCTTTTTGGTGGCATTAGATCCCCTCAAAAAGTTTCCAAAAGAGCTCGGAAATAGAAAAATAATAGACTCAATTTCAAGGCACGCTTGGCGAATCTTAACCCCAGACATATTATTCAAAAAAACGACTAATTTTTAGCTCAGATGAAAGCAAACGGGAAAATTCTTTGCGTCGACGACGAAGAGAATGTCCTGTCCAGTTTTCGCCGTCAGCTTCGGAAAAAGTTTGAAATCGTCACCACAACGCGCGTTGACGAAGCCTTGGGGTTTCTGAGCTCCAAAAAAGACATATCAGTCGTCGTATCCGACATGCGAATGCCGGAGATGCACGGCGCTCAGTTTCTTTCCAAAGCCAAAGAAATCGCACCCTTTGCGACGCGCATCATGCTCACTGGGAACGCCGACCAAGAGACTGCGGTTCAAGCAGTCAATGAAGGGGAAGTATTTAGATTTCTCAACAAACCTTGCGAAGGCGACCAACTCGAGGACGCACTCAGAGCAGGCTTAGAACATCATCGCTTGGTCAGGCTCGAGCATGACCTGCTCAATAAAACGCTTACGGGCAGCATCCAAATGATGTTTGATATCCTGTCGATGACCAACCCGCTCGCATTTGCTCAATCGGTCCGCCTAAAAAGCTTCGTCATCGCCATGGGAACCTACATCGGGGTGAATAATCTCTGGCAACTCAAAATCGGAACCATGCTCGCCCAAATCGGTTGTTTGACGATTCCTGAAGATGTCTTGGATAAACAACACCATGGAGAGCTCCTAACAGACGCCGAAAATCAAATGCTCTCAAAGCGGTATCGCGTAGCTCAAAAAATCATTAACCACATCCCCAGGCTCGATACAATTGCTGACATCATCGCCCTCCTTGAAAAACGTATCACACCCGAGGAAATTACATCCCAAAAGAGCATACACTTTATAGCCGCCATCATCCAAGCAGCCTACGATTACGACCTCCTTCTCTTGCAGGGATTGAGTCATGTCGAGGCCTATGAAAGCCTGTATCAACGCGAACACAACTATCATCCCAAAATCCTTTCATCATTCGTCGCGGTAAAACCCAAAGAGAAAAAAGTCTCCATTATCGAAGTGCCCATACAGGCCTTGCGCCCCGGCATGGTCATCGCAGAAGAATTGAAAAATGATTCAGGCATACTCCTCGTCCCCGAAGGCTTCAGACTGAACGAAGTCTTTTGCGAAAAGATAAAAAACTTGGGCATCCAGCGAAAACTAGGCAGCTCCAAATTCAAAGTCTTCGACCAGTGAGCACGCGAGCAACGCTAATATAGACAGAGCTCCAAGACATCAGGCACTTGGGTTACGACTGCCCCAAAAGGCATTGGCCCCAGATCCCAGCAAGACTTTTTAGCGCGGCAGACTGTGTCTCAGTTGCCGCGATCTATTGCATAATCCAGGTTTAACGGGCCGTGTTTGCTACGCGTCGATGACTTTTTACGGATCCGTGAATTTTGGTTCTACTGTGGCCAAACAGTCAGTCGTCTCGGTGAGACGCCCCTACCATCGAGGCCCGTGCTTACCTAGATTGTGAGGTTTAGGACACTTTTTCTAAAACATCTGAGTTCGTGGCATGTACCAGCCTTTCTTTGTGTAGTATCAAATCAACCCGCAACGGCCTCGTGCGAATCCCCTATCGGCGAATCCTGTTCACAGGGAAGCATGACGCGAAAGGTAGTCCCCACACCTTTCTCGGTCGTGAATGTAATGTCCCCACGATGTCGATTTACAATAGAGTCGTAACAGATCGAGAGGCCCTGACCTGTTCCCTTACCCACTTCCTTGGTCGTGAAGAATGGATCGAAGATGCGTTGCTGGGCGTCCTCTGGGATACCGGCGCCATTATCTTCAATAGAAAAATTAACCACACCGCTATCCCCTGACCACGTCCTGACTTTAATCAGGCCTTGTAGGCTGTCATCCGCTTGCTTCGATTCTTCGATGGCATGGGCAGCGTTGACGATCAGATTGAGGATGACTTGACTGATCTCGCTGATGCTACACAGGGAATCGGGTAGACCTGGCTCGAGCTCTAAGTCCATCCACGCAACATACTTCCATTCGTTCGTGGAGAGCGTCTTGGTGTCATTAATGATCTGATTGATGTTCGCTGTCGCAAAACTCTCGGTCGATGGATGAGAGAAGGTCTTCATGGCTTGGACGATGGTAGACACACGTCGCGTGCCTTCGATCGATTGCTCGATTGCCTTGGGTAACTCTTCTTCGACAAACTCAAAATCGTGCTCATCCAGGATATCGGCCAAGCTGGTAATCTGACTCTCTATCGCTTGCGCTGCTTCGGCATGGGGAGCTTGGGCTTTTAGTTTTCCGATGATGTCAAAGAGATCATCCTTAGACTCTTGGATGAAACTGAGATTGGAGGAGATGAACTGAATGGGGGTGTTAATCTCATGAGCAATGCCCGCCGCTAGCTGACCGACAGACTCCATCTTTTGAGCATGTAATAACTGAGCCTGCGCCTTTTTCTTTTCTCTTATTTCATGTTCGAGCTCCACGATCGTCTCCGCCAGATCCTGCGTTCTCTCTTGAACTCTATCAGATAGTTCATCCCTCGCCTTCTCTAGATCACGCCGATTTTCTTACAGTTTCTTCGATGTGGCATTCAGCGTTAAAGCCAGTTTCTCGGTCTCATGGGTTTGGTGCTTTATCTCAAGCGTATCGCACTCTTATCCCGTCATCCGAGAAGCGTAGTCTGTAATCTGTTCAATCGCCTTGAGCGGACCATCAAAGAAACGCCAAAAGACGAGGGTGGATAGGAGCAAAAAGACAGCGAGAAAGGAGACTCCTTGTTTCCAGAGTGCGGCGTTCATGGAATTGAGATCATCCATGGATGTAATCAACCTGACCCATCCGATGCGGTCTTCAGACTCGATGGCAACCCACGTGGTTATGGTATCATCATGAATAGACTGGGAAAAACCGTCTCCTGGAACCTCTACCTTATCCAAGCTGAAGACTTCCTCAATCTCTCCCGTATCGCCTTTCCTCGCCGCGCAAATGAGGAAGCCCTCAGGGTCATAGACCCAGATCGAAGTCACGCGTGAAAACTCAGCCGTACGCTCTGCGGTTTCCGAGAGTTTGTCGTAATCCTCATTCAGGATCCATTCCAGGACAGACCGAGATAAATTCTTTGCTAGGATACTCGCCTCATGCAAATACTCCTTCGAGAGCGTCTCTTTATGCTGATTTATAAATGTCGTCGTCACCCCACCTAGGGCTACCGTAAGCGTTAAGATACACACGGCGATGACCTGGACCCGTAGACGCTTCCAGGAGAAAAATCTGAGGAAAGATGACTCGGCCATAAACAATCACCTCATCGAACCCTCAACATACTGAGACAGGTTTAATGCTCCCAGTGGAAAGTAGTCGGTGTCATAGTCACTCAACACTGGCTCTGGAATCCCAATTGCCCTGAGCCTCTCGATACCGCTTTCTCCAGAATTAAAGAGTTCAATCACTGCTTCAGCAAACTGCCGCTGGACCGCCTCCGGCACTCGGGGATGAACGCATATCGGATGAGGGCGCACCCCTGGCGTTTGATAAATGAGGCGGAGCTGTTGCCTCAGATTTTCCGGCTCAGCGTTATAAGTGCGAGCGACACCCCCTCCGGCCTCACTACGGCCCATCGCTACGTGCCGGTAGACATTGCTGTGCGTCTTCACATACTTTGCTCGGAAATTGATGCCTTCTTTTTCCCTCAAAAGTGCGCGCATATAAAGCGATGCACCGAAAGCATTGGGAGCAGGAAATACGATCAAGCCCCCATCTAGATCCTCTAACGATTCGTAGCCAGATCGCTTATTCACCCAAAGCTGACCAAACAGCATCTTGGTGCGGTCTCTTATAATCGGTGTATAGCCTTGAAGCTCTTTAGCTCTAAACGCGTGAAATGGATTCATATACGCGAAGTCAACTTCTCCAGCCGCCACGCTCTCCTCAAATTCCTCGATCGAAGCATGGTGGATTATTTTAAATCCCACCCCAACCTCTTGCTCAATAAATTCCAATACAGGGCTCCACCTGTTTTCGATTTTGTTAGCGCTGATCTGTGGAACGATAGATATCGTATACTCAGCATACACGACACTGTGTAATAAGCAGCATACCAAGCCAATGGATAAGTATTTTCCGGTATCTTTAAGAGTTAAAATCATAAATGTAATGCTTTCAGTATTGAGTATAGGACAATAATTCCTGTTCCGGGATATCAGATATCTGATTTAGGTCTTTAATAGAAAATAGCGCTGCTTCAGGATCGTTGGCTTCCTCTATTGCAACCAATCTATCCGCCAGCGTGCTCGCTTCTCGGATTCCTATTAAATCATAGGTTAATCCGTCCATTGAGTGATGTGAAGCCACGGCCTCTCCAACCTCATAAGCGAAGCCCCAAAGCTGTAACAGGTAAGCACCTACCGTCGCATGGTTTTCTCCAAATATTTCTTCCTCAGCCCTAAACTTCTTATCAGAATCCTGCGGGTATGTGTCATGAAGGATGATGTATTTATACGGATTGTAAGTAAGCAGAATTGTCTCTCCAATATTGAGTAACATTCCCGCAATAAACGCATCGTCAGCGAGGGAATTGTCTTCGTTTTTATCTTTAAAAATAGACCTTGATAGCCGTGCTACTTTGAGGGAACGTGAGCGCCATTTTTCGAGATCGAACATCTGAGAAAGAGAATCGGAAAGGATGGAGAAGACTTCCTCCTTGAGGATCAAAGCGCGGATTGTTTCGACACCCAAGGCAGCCACAGCCTGCTCGCAATTCGAGATCCGACTACCGAACCCAAAGCAGGACGAATTGACTGTCTTTAAAATCTTTCCAACGAGCGCTGGGTCAGACTCGAGAATTCTACTAATCTCAGAGACATCACATGCCTCGCCTTGAATCGTATCCACGAGATCGCGATATAACTTAGGAGGTGTGGGCAATGACTCTGTCTGACCGATAAAGCCCTTCAATTGATGGCTGCTCATTGATTCGAGAAGCCAACTTGTTTGTTCAATACGGGTCCTAAGTTCATCTGGATCGCAGGGTTTCGAGATATATTGATGGGCTATATTAAACGTCTTCACCAACTGCTCCTTGTCAGAATATCCAGACAAGACAAAACGGACGACTTCAGAGTGCTTGCTTTGCACAATTTTAAGGAGTTCCGCCCCATCCATCTCAGGCATGCGCATGTCAGAGATTATGATGTCAATATCCTCGTTTTCGAGGATACCCAGTGCGGTTTGGGCATTATCACAGAAGTTCATATCCCACTGCTTTCTATAGGGCCTTAACGATCTTCGGATCGCTCCTAATACATAGGGTTCATCATCGACGAAAAAAATTCTATTTTTTCGCTCCATCATTTTATTACTCCGCTAATGCAAAAGGTGACTTCATGCGGCGTATTTGGCATGTGGGTGTTGGAAGCATGAAATGATCTTTTTCGGGCGTATGGAGAGCATATACATGGCGACGTCCACCTTGGCTCTTAGGGTTATTGCGTCGTTAGCCGGACCGCCTTTAAACGCTTCATGCTTGAGGGTTTGGTTGAGGTATTCGTCTGGGTTGAGCTCCGGGCTATAACTAGGCAAGTAGAACAGTTCGATGCGGTGCTTATGGTTTTCCAGCCACTCTTTGACGAGTTTGCTGTGATGGACACGGAGGTTGTCGACGATGAGGAAGATCTTACGTTTTCGGTGCCGGATGAGCCGTTTGATGAAGTCGATAAAGATGTCGGCGTTGAGGGCCTGTTTCAGGGCCATCCACTGCATCTTTCCTTGATTGTTGATCGCGCTTATGACGCTGGCATGAAAACGTTTGGCAGACTGGCGCACGACGGGAGTTTGCCCTTTGGGAGC
>JABSRG010000024.1:0-27416 GCA_013215165.1 Opitutales bacterium
CATAGACTGCATTAGCATCTCATCAGTCTTGCTCACTGCGCGCTTGGGCTTGTGGTAAAAACTCGATCGTGGGATCCCGAGTAATTTGCACTGTTTCTTAAGGCTCATTTGAGTTTCCTTTTTAACGAAGCCCATCCTCTGGGAGAGTGACACCGAGCTCATCACAGCTGTCTTTTAAAAAATCCACCTCTACTTTGAGGTGGCCAATTTGCTTGTATAAACGATCTTCTTTGAGCTTCTGCTTGAGGCTATCTTCGTGTTTGTCACGCGTGCCTTCGAACACGCTGCTCTGCTGGCGTTGCTCATCAAGGCCTTTTTCCATTCGGTTACCTGCGTAGGGTGTATCTGATGCCGTTTGGCTATGTCGTGGATCGGCTCCTGTTCGCGCAGCGCCTCCAGCGCTACTTTACTTTTGAATTCAGCGGTGAATTTACGTCGTTTTTTCATCGGTTGCTTGTATCTTATTTCTTCTTAGCAACCTGTCCAACATTGCGGGACCAGCTCATTCGGCGAAGAAATAGACGGCCCCTTAAATCCACTGCTCTACGCCCGGACCTCATCTTGATACAGCTTCTTACGAAACCAGAAGGCGACATTCACGAGAGCGATCATCACCGGAACCTCAACGAGCGGCCCGATCACTGCAGCCAAAGCTGCCCCGGAACCGATCCCGAAAACGGCAACGGCCACCGCGATGGCTAACTCAAAGTTGTTACTCGCAGCCGTAAAGCTGAGGGTGACGCTTTGCTTATAATCCGCATCGACGACCTTCCCCATTATGAAACTTAAAAAAAACATAATTAGGAAATAGATCGTCAATGGAATGGCAATTCGGATCACGTCCAACGGCAACTCGACTATCTTGTCGCCCTTGAAGCTGAACATCAAAACTATCGTTCCTAACAAAGCGATGAGTGTCAGCGGACTGATTTTGGGGACAAAAGTCTCCTCATACCATACACGGCCTTTAGCTTTTACCCCGATCCAACGCGTCAACATGCCTCCGAAAAACGGGATGCCGAGATAGATAAAAACACTCTGGGCCACCTCCCCCATTGTGATCTCGATCACGCTACCCTCCAAGCCGAAGACGCCGGGCAACCAAGTAATGAAGATCCATGCATACACGCTGAAGAACACGATTTGGAACACGCTGTTGAAGGCGACGAGCCCAGCAGCGTATTCATTGTCGCCTTCTGCCAACTCGTTCCAGACAATCACCATGGCAATACAACGCGCCAAACCAATGAGAATGACACCGGTCATATACTCGGGGTAATCGCGCAAAAAGATGATCGCCAAGACAAACATCAGCACCGGCCCAATGAGCCAGTTCTGGATCAACGAAAACATCAGCACTTTCACATTGCGGAACACACGTGGCATCTCCTCGTAGCGCACCTTGGCTAAAGGTGGATACATCATGAGGATGAGACCGATGGCGATTGGGATGTTTGTCGTGCCCACCTGAAATTGGTTCAGAAAACTCTCCGCCCCCTCCCACAGAGCGCCGATGGCCACCCCGACGGCCATGGCCAGAAAAATCCACACCGTGAGATAACGGTCAAGGAAGCCCAGTTTCTTGTTCCCGGGCTGACAGGCTGCTCCTGGATTGTCGCTCATGATGCCAACCCTTGTTTAAATCCAGCCGCATATGCGGAAAATACGTTGTGAATCTCGTCGCGAATACGCCGGAAGGCATCCAACTCAGTCTCGCCGGGCCGCGCGACTTTAGGTGGATCTTCGAAACCCCAGTGGTATCGATCCACTTTCCCTGGAAAGGTCGGGCACGCTTGATCCGCGTTTCCGCAGACAGTGATCACCGTGGTTATCCCCGCATCGAGGAACTGATCCACATGCTTGGACGTGTGTCCGGAGAGATCGATCCCTATCTCGCGCATCACTTCGATTGCAGTGGGATGCACATAGCCCGAAGGCTCGGCGCCCGCGCTAAAAACATCCATCTGGTTTCCAGCCACCGACCGCAAGATACCCTCGGCCATATGGCTGCGACAAGAGTTCCCCGTACACAAAATCAATACTTTCGGTTTCGTCATAATAAATCGTTGAAATCTATATCAATGCAGCAGCGCATGGTGCGCCTTCACAGGCCATGCGCTCAACTATCTCGCTCCGAACAGAGCGATCGTCGTCAAATGGAAGCGCCCCATCCTTTATCTCCTCGAGCGCTTCTAGATTTGCCAGCAACACCGGGTCTTGCGGATCACATAGACGATAGACCATCCACTGAGCCACACGCTCGCCTGTGACCAGTCCGAGTTCTTTCATATAGCGCATTTGCTTCGACACCTTCACCTGGTCAGCCCCGAGTATCTCCATAAAATGGCATACACACAAAGGTCCCCGAAGTAAGAGCGCCAAAATGCGCACCCGTTGGGGATCACTCAGACATTTAAAAAGAGCCAGTGATTGCATATTCCTCGGCAAGCATATGCATTTAATAATATATAAATTGCAATCCTGATTTACAAAATAAAGCTGCCGTCGGGAATAGCTACGATATTCAAAATTGAGCTAATAATGCTGTGCCGTCAGAACCACGAAGGGGCATTAGGGGGTAAGATGCAGACACTCTACCCGAAAGCGTTCGGGATTGCCTGGACCAGGTGTTCACGACCCACAGGAGCCAAGCTGGGGATTGGCGTTCCCGAGTTAAAGACCTTATTGATCCTCCGTCGACTTACGCTCGCAATTGCCCGCTGTCTTAAGGGTGTTGCACTCAGCTTCGACGCGTAGGTTGATCTTTTTGGGGCTGAAGCCTTGAGTCTGAACTGAGGCACTCTCCCTGAGGCCGAGGCAGGGATTTTCTAAAGGGGTAACATGCCCACAATCCGTGCAGACAATATGACTGCTCGCGCCGGTATCCCGTGCGGCAATGTGATACAGTTTTTTACCTTCACCCCCTTCTACCTCGGTCAGCAACTCCGCTGAACTCAGCGCCGAGAGCGTCCGATACACGGTGGACAAGGAAATCAATCGATCAATCTGCTTTGCGCGCGCCAGGACGGCCTCGGCGTCGAGGGGGTCTTCAGCCTGTTCTAACACTTCGCATAAAACACGCCGGACTTGTGTGAGCGAGCTGCCTTTCGATCTCCAATACTCGATCGCTTCCTCAATGAAGGATGAAGACTGCGGTTGCGTGTCTGTATTCATTTAAGCCGCCGATGAAGTCTGATCGTTTTTGAAATCCAAGCTCAGCTCAATCGACTCGCTCGTGTAGGAGCGATCCTGCTGGAATTCACGCATGACGCGGTAGCAAAAGCCTTCGAGGTCCTCGTCATCAATCATTACAGGAAGGCGTTCTAGCTCGTTATGAGAGGACTCGCGGGCTACGATATCGATGTTTTCCTCAATCCAGCGTTTAAGTGGAATAAGGGGGGCGAGGTCTGCGGCATGTTGTCTGCGCGTGATGCTCGTTCCATAAATTCTGAAGAAACACTGCATACACTGGCCAGCGTCAGGACGACTCAGCACTGCTGTTCGCAGATCGAGAATATCGTCAGCAGCATCGCTGAAGCGTTCTGCTACCTGTCCTATTACTGCGTTGAAAGCTATAGCGTCCATTATCCGAGTGTCGGCTAATGAGACGCACTATCAATGGAAAAGTTGCGAATAGCAAAAAAAGAGGAAGGTTTTTTGGCCTTCCTCTGCACTGTGCGCGTAGCGAATTCGCTTACTTTGCCTTGAACTCACCACACCAATCGGTGCTGCTTGTCTCAGGGAAACGGATCGCAAACTTCACCTCACCTGACACACTGAAGGACAAGGTTTGAGGGGGTTGGCGGCGACATTCGCCGGCGTCACCAGCAGTTGCGTTCCAGTGGGCGCATTGCGCGCATACTTCAGTTTTAGTATCTATGCTCATAAGATTGCTCCAGTTCGGGGATTGATGTAGAAATCAAATTACGTCTGCAAGTCCCTGAAATCAAGGAACCTTGGCATCTGGAGCGCAGTTGCGGATGATAGCCATTCTCAATAAAAGATCCTTTGTTGAGAATGAGTCTGAGTGCCACGGATTTGGCTATATCGATATGCTATCTAACATAAGGTCGCGACTGAAACGCCCTAGAATCGTAATGGCTTCGTGAATCTGATGGTTGATGGGCTGCCCTGTGGATAGGCGGATGTAGTTCGTGAACTTCCCTTGCGCTGAAAACAATTCACCAGGCGCGAGGCTGATCCCCTCTTTTAAGGCTAATTCATAGAGTCTCATTCCAGAAACTCCGTGCGGCAGCTCAACCCAGAGACAGCAGCCCCCTTGGGGCTGACTAATCGCAGTACCTTCGGGAAAAGCCTGATGCACGAGATCAATCATCTGCAACATCTGTGTCTCCAAGGCACCCTGTAAACGCCGAAGGTGACGGTCATATGCTTCCGTTTCTAGATACCGAGCTAGTCCCAATTGAGCAACGAGCGGTCCAGTGAACGTCGTTATATATTTCAAGCGCCTTACTCGCTCCGTAAAGCGTCCTCCGGCAACCCAGCCAATGCGCAGCCCTGGAGACAAACACTTAGAAAACGAGGTGCAGTAGATCACCATACCCTTTGTGTCATAGGCCTTGAGAGGGAGTGGGCGCACACCATTGAAGGATAAGTCCCCATAGACATCGTCTTCAATACACGGCACACCGTAGTCGTCCAACAAACTGATCAAGGCACGACGATGCGTCTCACTCATACAATGACCACTGGGATTACTGAAGTTCGTATTGATCACCAGGGCCTTAATATCAAAGCGTTCTAATGCTGTTTTCAGAACATCTAGGTGGATGCCTGTCTTTGCAGAGCATGGGATACCAATCGCCTTCATGCCTAGGCTTTCTAAAATATCCAGATTACCGAAATAACACGGTGACTCGACCGCTACAATTTCGCCGGGCTTAGCAACCGCGCGGATGGCCAAATTTAAGGCCTCCATGGCACCCACGGTAACAGTAATTTCTTCCTCTGATACGTCGAAATAGACGATCGAACAGCGCTGGCTCAGCACGTGTCTGAGCCGCTTGCTCCCGTCAGAGTGTTCATAGTGGCCCAACGATGATACATATTCTCTCGAAGCGGCTGCCAGATGCCGTGAAATTTTTTCATTGGGCAAAAGCTCAGGAGCGACCACCGCCGTACCGAGAGGAACCAGCTGACGATTACTCGCAGCATGAAATACCTGAGCGGCTAGGTCAGATACCCCAACTCGGGTAGGTTCCAGGGGCTCAAGATCTAACGGACTCGCTGGATGAATCAATTCTGCACGCGTTCGGACATAGTAGCCAGATCTCGGACGAGCCTCGACATAACCTTTTGCCTCGAGCACGGCCATCGCTTGAGTGATGACACCGACGCTGCAGCGCTCTTTTCGACTAAGAGCTCTGATTGACGGCAAGCTCTCACCTGCACGGAAAACGCCCCGTCCGATCTGATCAGCCAACGATGCCGCAATTGCTTCGTAGCGGTAACGGGTCAATTCGGTCTCAAGGTTCATGTGGGTATCTTAGCGAGGGTACAGAAATGAGACAGCTTCAACCTTTTTAAAAAACAACTAGTACAGATTCTAAACACACCCTCTGCTTCTGCCATAAAATCTGCGATGTGCATCTCCTTAAATAAACTGGATCGAGGAAAATAGAGTGATGAAACCCAGCTCTGTTCTCACATTCAAACAACGCCTGAGCTCATGGCTCAATGCGCTCCCATGCCTCTTACATAAACCAGAAGGTACTCCTCCAGAAGCACCTCCGTCCATGATCATCGGGTGTTCGCGCTTCTTCCGCGTCAACCGGCCATCCAAATGATATAGCTGCAACGCAGATCGAACCCAGAGCTCACAGGCGCAGAGAAAGTATTCTTTGGCGTGGATTAGCGTTAGTTCGCGGATTTCTCTCCGCTCTTTCTCTCAAAAATATAGACGCTCATAGCGTCGGCTTTTTGTATCGCGTAAGGTCAGATTTGGATCACGAAAACGAAGACGATCACGACCACGTTTACCTCAGTTGCCGCGATCTATTGCATAATCCGGGTGTTAAAGTTGCTTGCTGAGCGACAGATACCAAAAGCGGTTCTCTGAGGTGTATAGAAATGACGGGTACCCCTCGGCATTAAATGCATCACCGGAGACGAAGGGAGGATCTTCGTCAAAGACGTTATTTACACCCAGCGTAACGTCGATGGCACCATACCAATCGTCAGAGTCGGGCATCAGGCTGTAGCTGACTTGAGCGTCGAAAATCCAACGATCCTCGACTTCGCGATCAGTGGATTCAAAGGTCATGGGGTCGAGCTCTTTGTCCTTATATCCATCGATATAGCGCGTGTTGACGCGGACACCGAATCCCTCGTAATTCCACTGCACGTAGCCGGCACCTCTCCACTTCAGGTAGGCATCCCTGCTTTGATCAAAAGTAGGGGATGCGTTGGGTGTGGGATTACCGTCTTCATCGAAGTTTTGGAAGACGATATCTGTCGGAAAGCCAAGATAATCATGAAAGGGCGCTCCTTCGAAATCCTGAACTTCGTAGGATAGTGTCCGCGTAGCCGACGCACCAAATTCCCAGAACCCGATGTCGGTCGCGATGCCATAGTTGATGGTGATATCGAATCCATCCGTCTCGGTGGCACCCACATTGCGAAAGACACCGTTTACAAGGACGATACGGCCGTCGTCGCTGCGCTCCACACTCTCACCGGGGAGCAGGGTGCCACCTGAAGCGTCGCGATTCACCACGTCCTGCAGGTTGACATCCACTTTTCCTTCGCGCTCCACATCCCAGTAGTCGAAGGAAACCGTGAAGCCTGGGATTTGGCTCGGAGAATAAACAAAGCCTACAGTCTGCGTCACAGCCTCTTCAGCTTCCAGCAGAGGACTCGAAGCAATGGTAGCATCGACTTCTGGATCCTCTTCATCCGTCAACGGGTCACGGATGCCCGTCAACGTCGCAGTTTGGCCCTCCGCAAACAGCTCAAACAAGGACGGTTGGCGGTATCCCTCGCTCCACGAGGCGCGCAAGGTAAGGTCCTCAATAGGTTGATAGCGTACAGCGCCTTTACCGACAAAAGTGCTATCTTTTTGAGTAACGAAATTCTCATAGCGACCCGCCAAAACTATATCGAGGCTGTGAATACCGGGTGCATCCTGCTCTGGACTCACTATGGGAATATCCATTTCGGCAAACACACTTTGGGTCGAGCGCGCCGCGTCGGTGATCGTTGCTGTTGATTCGCCAGAAACATCGCCAGTAAATGCTAGTAGGTCAGGACGCTCGGTCACAGACTCACGCCGATGCTCATAACCTAGAGCAATCCCGACCTCACCGCCGGGTAATTCCAAAAGCTCGGGGTTCACCAAGAGCGCTTGAGCAAACGCCAAATCGGATTCGCGCTCACTGATCAAATTCACCGTGGCATAGTCGATGAGATCAAAATTGTTTTTGATATCTACGAGGTAGCTGTTGAATGGATTGAAAGCCGCCTGACCCTCAAATTCTCCGCCCGTTTGAAAGAGCGGAGAGGCTTGGTTCAGAATCTCGTTAAAGGCAGAGATTTGAATGCGTTCGGCCTCGGTTTCGATTTCGATACGGCTGTAGCGAACACTCACATCCAAGTCCCAGCTGGTATCTGCCATATCGTCGACCCGAAGCCCTACCGTCGCAAGAAATGCGTCCGTGGTATCCACATCAACTCGGTTCCCATGCTCCCAAATCCGCATGCGGGTAAATCCAGAAATGTCCTCGTTGAAAAGATTCCAAGGATTAAAGGCGTCTACAGGCACCCCATCGAGGCGGCCGCCGATGGGCGCGGCTGTGCGCGCGGGAATGACGATCGACGCGCCCGTCGGATTTGAAAAATTACCCGTAGCGGTCGGTGCCAGCTCGTTGATGATCTCGGTCTGCTGATAGTAGACATCCCCATAAAGTTGAATCGAGCCGTCGGCGATCACATCATACTCGTAGGTCGCAAATCCACCCACGCGCTCTTGTTCAGGAAAAGACTGTGATGTCAGGTTGAAGTTAAAGTAGCTCAGCTCGAAACCATCGGGAATCAGATCGGATATAAGATACTGGTCGATCGTCTCAGTGCCTGTGACTTCTTCCAGTGGCAGCCCATCAATAAAACTACCGTCTATATAATTGAGGTAGGTCGGGCTGACGAAAGAAAATGAGTCGAACAGATCGCCGCTATCGGGATCAAACAAGCCATCTGGGGGCGTCAGCCCGGCGTTCAGGTAAGCCTCTTCGATCGCTGCGTAAGACACCTCGGTGTTTACCGGGCGCGCATTGGTGCTAACAAACAGTGGCAGCGCTGAGTAATCCCGATCGCGGTTAAAGATGGCATTGCGACTATAGTAATGCGCACCCGCTGTAATATGAAAACGATCTGATCCATAACCCACCAGATATGACGCGCTCACCTCGGATGAATCCTCATCGAACGTATTACCATAGCGCACCGTAAACTCAGATCCTTCAAAGTCAGATCGCATGGTAATATTGACGACACCGGCGATCGCATCGGCGCCATAGATAGATGAGGCTCCGTCTTTAAGAATCTCAATTCGCTCAATCGCCTCCAATGGTATCGAATTCAGGTCTACAAAGGCAGTAGTCCCCTCATCACCACGTGGATAAGCAGCCACGCGTTTGCCATTTATCAGAACAAGTGTGGCGTCCGAGCCGAGACCGCGCAGTGACATTGAGGCCGCACCCGGTGTGAATCCGGTAGCATTATTACTCACTGGCACGCCCCCTCCATTATTTACGGTCAAATTTCGCAGAAATTCCGACGTATTGGCATAGCCATACTTCTCAATATCAGCGCGCTCTAAACGGATGAGCGGCGAAGCTTGGGCATCCAGAGCCGTATCCGTAGCTGGGATAAGCGAACCCGTAGTGGTGAACGTCTCCAATTCGAGGAGCTCAGGATCTTGGGCATAGGTAACAGTCACTCCGAGCAAGGTTAGAGAGACGATTGAGAACAATCGTGTACAGCGTGAAGGCTGCGAGAGATAAGCGGCGTTCATTGACAGTCGTTGGTTTAGATTCGCTGCCGTCTTAGACGACAAGCGCCACAGAAAAGTAATAGGAACTTAGCACAAATAGACTCCCTGCGGCTGCATCCGGCTTTCAGCCTCCGATATACGACATTTCCACTTTCTTGCTCCGATCACTCACTCGCTCACTTCTCAACTCGCTGTAACGGTCTTCGCGAGCCGACCAAATCTTAACAATGCGTTGAGTCAGAGCCTCTGGATCTTCGCCATCACGCAACCATTTTCGAAAGTCATACCCTATGGAGGCGAAAAGACAGGTAAACAGCTTCCCCTCCGCAGAAATCCGTGCGCGCGAACAATCCCCACAAAAGGGCTTGGAAATTGATGTAATGAACCCCACTTCACCGGCCCCATCGGAATAGCGGTAACGTTTGGCCACCTCACCCATATAGGCAGCGTCGATCGGTATAAGCTCAAACGAACGGCGTAAGTCTTTCAGGATGTCCGCAGCACGGTAGACCCGCTCTTGATTCCAATCATTGTGGTTTCCCACATCCATAAATTCGATGAATCGCAGCGTATGTCCACGTTCACGAAATGTCTGAGCCATAGGCAGTATCTCGTGTTCATTGACTCCGCGCTCCACCACCATATTGATCTTCACCGGCAGCCCCTCATTCGCGGCGGCATCGATACCATCCAAGACGCGTTTGACGTCGCCACGCCCGCCACTCATGCGCCGAAAGATTTCTGGATCGATTGCATCTAGGCTCACATTGACCCGGTCCAGACCAGCGGCCTTCAGGGCGAGTATATGGCGCGGCAACGCGATAGCATTTGTCGTGAGAGCTACATCCTCGATCCCCCCAATGCCCTTGATCCTCTGAATCAATTCCGCGACACCTGGGCGCAAGAGGGGTTCACCTCCAGTAAGGCGTATCTTAGAAACCCCGCAGGCAGCAAATGCCTCGATGAGCAGGACGATTTCATCAAAACTAAGCAATTCCCGCTGAGGCAAGAAGGCGTAGTCTGGACCGAAGACCTCGGACGGCATGCAATACGTGCAGCGCAGATTACAGCGGTCGATCAATGAAATACGCAGGTCGCGGATAGGCCGGGCAAGTCTATCTAGGGGTGGGTGATGCAGACTCATGCGATGCTGACTCCTTTCCGCAGTTCTATCTCCTGGATTGCCCACGCGGCATGTTCTGCCAAGAGTGGATCCTGTGAGCTAGCCGCCTGGCGTAAGGCTGGGATATCCTCATCCGTTCCGATATTCCCCAAAACCACGCAAATGTTTCGCTTCCATCTCGGTAGCTTTAATCGGCGGACTGGAGTGCCCGCAAAGGCAGCGTGAAATGCGTCGTCATCCCAGGCTAACATCTCACGCAGATCAGGTAAGCCTGGATGCGTGAACTTTGCCTCAGCGGTTTGTTGAGCCCAGTGCACCCAGGGGCAGATGTCCAAGCACGCGTCGCAACCAAACAGCCGATCCCCGATCGCCCGCCGAAACTCTATTGGTATCGGTCCGTCGTGCTCAATCGTCAGGTAAGCAATGCAGCGCCGCGCATCGAGTTGATACGGGGCAGTGATAGCGCGAGTCGGACACACGTCGATGCACTTCGTGCAGCGTCCGCAGTGGTCTTTGATGGCGGGATCACGATCAAATTCCAGAGTGGTTATAATCGTCCCAAGAAAAAGATAGGGGCCAAATTTCTTGTTGATGATTATCGTGCTCTTACCCTGCCACCCGAGCCCTGCCGCTTCGGCCAGCGGTTTCTCTAAGATAGGGCCCGTATCGACATAAGGCCGCTGATCTCCCCCTTGCTCACGCATCCAAGTGCAGAGCTGTTTGAGCTTTTTGTAGAAGACTTTGTGATAGTCCTTACCTAGGGCATATTTTGAAATACGACCGCGACGCTCCGGTTCTTGTTGATAATAATTTAGCCCTAGGGCGACGATAGTTTTAGCCTCAGGCCAGGCTTTGTCCGGATGGAGCCGTGTATCGATACGATTCTCCATCCAACGCATGGTCCCGTGTTTTCCCTCAGCGATCCACTTACGATAATAATCGCCTCGCAGTTCGACGTCGATCGGAGCGAAGCCACAGGCATCGATCCCAAGGCTGAGCGCCTGTTTTCGGCAGGCAGCATTCAGGCTGTCATGCTCAACCATGCATGTAAGGCAGGAACCAGTCTGGCTCGTTACCTGGCCTCCATTTGATACTACAGCCCAGGGAAGGATGTTGGTCAACTTCCGGGACTTCGTGGCCCTGAAGGACAAGATCGATGGCACTTCGTAAATCATCCCCGGTCGCCTTTGCCCCACGCGTCGGGCCTTCCGGGGCGGTGGGATGATCGGGACGCGATGCATCAAACTGGCCACGATACGCGAGCTTTAGATCCTTATCAAAGAGGAAGAAATCAGGCGTACAGGCCGCGCCATAGAGTTTGGCCACCTGTTGCATATCATCGAAAAGGTAGCGAAAGGGAAATCGGTGATTCCGTGCCTCCTCAATCATGCGATCCGGCGCATCTTGAGGGTAACGGTCGACATCGTTGCTATTGATTGCCAGCACTCCCAACCCCTTCGGTAGATAGTCGCGGACCAATTGGCCGAAGGCGTCGCGAATGTGATGCACATAAGGGCAATGATTACAGATAAACGCGATCAACAGGGCCGGTTTGTTTCTGTATTCGTCGAGAGAAACGATATTTCCAGACAAGGGCTCGGGCAGCGTGAAGTGAGCGGCTTCCCAGCCGAGCGGATGCATTGTAGACGGAACAGCGACCATGGATGTTAGCAAACAGAGGATTGTCGACGATGCAACCTTAGGCGGACCGGATCGATGCCACAAAAAAACATCTGCCTATTCGGTTGCAGAAAGCAGCGCCCGACTCCCGCCATCAAAATCAGCAAACCAAGTTTTGAAGACCTCGTGAGCCACTGGACCCGCGGTGCTTCCGCCGTGAAAATTGTCGCCAGGTTGCGTGCCTTCGATCATGACACAGACAGCCACCTGTGGCTCCTCTACGGGCGCAAAACCGATAAACCAGGCCAGCGTCGAATCCTCACCCTTGATTTTGACCTGTGCGGTCCCTGTTTTTCCAGCGATACGGAGACCGGGGACTTGAACGAGTTTGGCTGTGCCCTCGGTCACCGCGAGTTCCATACCATCAATAATAGCCTGATACTCTTCCGGTTGGAGCCCGATCGGTTCGGTAGCATGATCCACGGCCACGCCGACAGGCAGCTTGTTCAGTGTCGGTTGAGTGCGAGTCTCCCCACGCGCTACAGACGCCGCTACCAGTGCCATATGCATGGGGGTAGTCAGCAGAAAACCCTGACCAATCGAGGTGTTGGCCGTATCCCCAGGCACCCATCCACCGCGCCCATTCTCACGCTTCCAAGCCTTGCTGGGCACGATCATCCGCGAGGCCATAAAGGGCAGCTCAAGATCGATTCGCTTATCGATACCGAAACGTTTTGCCTCAGCACTCAGGCGATCAATGCCAAGATCCATTCCGGTACGGTAAAAAAATACATTTGCCGATACAGAGAGCGCCTCCGCGACATCGATGACTCCATAACCATAATCGCTATGGCAGGGAAACAGGCGATTACCGACACGGAAGTATTTTCCACTCTCCAACCGCGTATCCGGCTCGATGATGTCGTGCTTTAAATCGGCAATCGATGTGATGACTTTGAAGGTCGACCCCGGCGGGTAGAGACCTTGAGTCGCCCGGTTGATCCACGCGCCACGATCGTTGATATCTTGATATACAGCATGGGAAATGAAAGGGGACATATCATTGAGATTGTAATCGGGTTTACTGACGAGAGTCAGGATTTCGCCCGTATCCACTTTCAAGGCGATCACCGCACCCGTTTTATCGCCCACCACACCCTCGGCTGCTAATTGCATTCTAAGGTCGAGACTCGTTACCAAATCCGCTCCTTTACTGGGACGATGTAGCTCCACCAAGCCTTCACGGTATCCGCTTTTATCGACGCGATATATCTCGGTTCCTGCTGCTCCTTTGAGCCGTTCATCAAAGTGGCGCTCAATGCCGGCTCGGCCTACTTTGCCCTTCAGCTTAAACGTCATGAGATTCGACGCTGCATCAGATTCTACCTCTTCGTCTTCAACGAACCGATTCACCACATATCCTAAGGTGTGAGACGCCGCGTTTCCATGCGGGTAGAATCGGGCACTCTCCGTACGAATTTTTACCGGTGAATTGGGGGATAACTGTTCCACCAAAATTGCATATTCCTCGGGAGTGAGATCGTCCATGAGGGTTAAGGGTAAAAGACGCTCTTCGTTGTAGTGCCGCTGTAGTCTACGCAGATCGAGAACCTCATTCCGGCCCGTCAGATCGTTAACGCGATCAAGATGACTCTGGAGCACCGATTGGCGGGCTTCCCAGACCAACTTTGATACAAGCTCTGAAGTTGTCTTCGGAGGTTCTTTTTTACCTTCTCTAATTGCTTGATCAAATGCCCGGCGGCGTAGGATGTAATCAGGATAAAACTCACTACGCCGGAGCTGATTGAGATCATCGGGATAAACCACCGCCGAGAAACGCGGCCGATTTCCAACGAGAAGCTCACCGTTGCGATCAAAAATATTCCCCCGAGGCCCAGGATAAACGATGAGCCTTTGGGCCTGACGCTTTTCACGGTCCAAATACTCTTTATATTGGAAGAGTTGGCGGTATGCGAGCCCCCCTGATAGGGTCAGCATGCAAAGTCCCAAGACCCAAAAAAATACGCTGATACGCGGGTTGTGCGTATCATAGCGGCGTATGAGTTTAGGATCGTCAGTCAACGGAGGTCTTCTTTGAAAATCTGTATACCGAAGGCCAACCGCAAAGTGCTCTTCTGCAAGTCGAGATACCAGGGTGCCACAAGCGTTAAGACTACAGTGGAGAGGAAAAGGTTCACAACTAATTGCACCCAAATTTCTTGGATCAAGGTAGCGTCCCCAAGACTAAAAAGAGTAATAAGAATAAAGCAAAATACATTCACCGCCTGAGCCAGAAAGATGAACTGTCCGGTATTCCCACGATGGAGGCGCCCACGAAAAAATTGGATTGCTACAAATATCCCACCAAAAGATAGGCCATACATACCAAAAAAGGCGGGGGATATCGCATCCAATAACAATCCGCTAAAGACACAGCCAAAAAAGCCAGAAAATCCGGTGAGATTAAGTGCCAAAAATAAAGGCAGCACCCCAACTAAAAAGATACTCACGCCCGTCGCTGACAGAGTATGATTGAGGTATCCCACCACCGCAATGAGGCAATAATTCATTACCAAAGGCAGCCAAAATCTAGGATTGAGTAAGGGCTCTAAAATCATCGATCTACAGCGTTTTCGAGTCTGCTGCTGGAAGTAATATAGCCACCTCTTGAATACTCAAAAGAGATTCTGGAAGACCCACACGCCCTTCCAGAAAAATGCCGTCTCTTCCGGGATATAGATCTGAGACAACACCGATGCTCAGGCCTGCTGGGAAGATCCCACCAAGGCCTGATGACACAAGGCGCAGGGGTGCATCAGAGGAAACGATCAGGTCCGACGGGACATTGCGCACAGCCCCGTAAGGCAGTGTAAAATTCCCACCTCCACAGCCTTCGAAAGTCACTGGGCGCGGGTCCCCTTCAAAATGTGCAGCAATTCGAAAGCGCGGTGAGGTAATGAGATCGATTTCAGAAGTATACGCATGCACATCCACCACGCGGCCCACGATCCCCTCCTGGAAGATCACCGGGGCTCCCTCCACGATGCCATGTACCGCGCCTTTGCGGACCACGATGCGTTGCCACCAGTGGTTCATATCCCGGCGAACGACACGGGCAATTTCGCTGCGAAAATTGGGCTGGGGCGGGAGATCGAGAAAGGTTTCGAGCTGTGACAACTGGAGCTGTAAGTCATCTACCATTCCAACGCGCAACTGGTAGGCCCCATTGAGCCGACGTAGATCCCGAATTTCCTCAATTAACTCCCGGCGACTGTGGGTCCGCGCGCCAATCGTAGATTGCGTGTCTGCCACGTATGATGCCGCCGACCAGAGGGGAGCTTGAACTTCGTAGAGAATGTCTTCTGCAACGCGACGCACAAGGCCGTGCGCAAACCACCACCCGAGGATAAAAATGCCAAACAGGATGAAAGGTCGGTAGGGCTCCAGCGACTTCCAGCGCACAGGCTTCTACCTTGGTGGCTCAGCTCCCCCGCCCCATGGCAAGGTCCTTGAGGAGAAATTGCAGCTCTTGTAACACCATCCCAGTTCCGTTTGCAACAGCACTGAGTGGATCATCTGCCACGATCACTGGCAGACCCGTTGCATCTGAAATGAGTTTGTCTAATCCCCGGATCAATGCGCCCCCTCCGGCAAGCACCAGACCACGGTCCACCAGGTCTGCAGACAGCTCAGGAGGACAACGCTCTAAGGCAGTGCGCACGAGCTCTATAATCGCGCTCATCGTATCTGCCAGAGCTTCACGTATCTCTTGGGAAGTAATTTGAATCGTCTTGGGGAGCCCGGCTACGGAATCGCGACCGCGCACCTCCATACTCATCTCGTCATCCATCGGATAAGCAGAACCTACGGAGATTTTAATTTCTTCAGCCGTGCGCTCACCTACCATCAGGTTGTAGGCGCGCTTCATATAGTTGATGATGGCGTTGTCGATTTCATCTCCGCCGACACGGATACTTTTGGTAAAGACGACACCCGCCAAAGATACAATCGCGACCTCTGTTGTGCCCCCTCCGATATCGACAATCATATTGGCAGCGGGATCTTCGATGGGAAGACCGACTCCAATCGCTGCCGCCATCGGTTCTTCGATCAACACCACATCCCTTGCTCCCGCACGCACTGCGGAATCTTTCACAGCCCGGCGCTCCACCTCTGTAATTCCTGATGGCACAGCAACCACGACCCGTGGGGCAGCGAGCTTCACATTCTGCTGAGCTCGGCTGATAAAATACTTCAGCATCGCCTCAGTAATCTCGAAATCCGCGATCACGCCGTCTTTCATGGGTCGGATAGCAGTGATGTTACCAGGAGTACGCCCCAACATTCGTTTCGCCTCCAAGCCGACCGCACACACTTTGCGGGTTGAAGTATAAATGGCTACCACGCTGGGCTCGCGCAGCACGATCCCTTTGTCTTTAGCAAACACCAAAGTGTTCGCGGTGCCCAAATCAATTCCTATGTCGTTCGATAAAAAGCCTAGCACGGGTGGGTATTTTAAGTTGTTTGCCGTGAGCGTCGCGCGTCACACAACGAAGTCAAAGCTAAGTGTTAGCTAGTTTTGACGGCAACTCTCACAGAATAAAAAGGAAAAGAGCATGTTTCCTACCTCAAGTGACCTACTCTTGGAGATATTGCTCAGCAAAATAGGAAAAAATGATATCAGCCCCGGCTCGTTTGATAGCAATAAGCGCTTCATCGCGCGTCTCTTCTAGAGACAACCATCCCTGATGAGCCGCCGCATGAATCTGGCTGTATTCTCCAGAAACTTGGTAAGCCGCGACGGGCAGCTGAGTGTGTTCCCGCAAATCTCGAATGATGTCGAGGTAACTTCCAGCGGGCTTAACCATGACAATATCAGCGCCCTCTGCCTCATCCAATTCGAGTTCATTAATCGCCTCACGCCGATTCGCAGGATCCATTTGGTAGGTATGCTTGGAGAGCAAATGAGTGCCTGCGGCTTGGGCGCTGCCGACGGCATCGCGGAAAGGCCCGTAGTAAGCTGAAGCATATTTGGCAGTATACGCCATAATTCCGACGGACGAATAGCCGGAGTCCTCTAGGGCATCGCGAATCACACCCACACGCCCATCCATCATATCGGACGGTGCCACGAAATCGACCCCAGCCTCGGCATGAAGCAGAGCCATTTGTGCAAGAACTTCGAGACTGCTGTCGTTATCGACATCACTGCCGTCTTCTGTGAGCACCCCGTCGTGACCATGGGTCGTATATGGATCAAGCGCAATATCTGTGAACAATTGAAGTCCAGGCGCAGCAGCTTTGACCGCTCGCGCGGCACGCAAGATGAGTGTATCCCGGTTGAGGGCTTCATCGCCTCGTTCTGTCTTCAAGGACCGGTCAAGTTTGGGAAACAAGGCGACTCCACGCAATCCCCGCTGGGTTAACTCGCTACAAAACTGGGCGGTATCTGTAATCGACCTTCTAAATTGGCCCGGCATCGAAGCGATTTCTTCAGGTGCCGCATCGCCATCGACCACAAACAATGGCAAAACAAAATCAGTAGGGCGGAGAAAATTCTCTCGGACCAGATCGCGGATAGCCGGATTCTTCCTCAGACGTCGCGGTCTCTGAGGCAGGATAAAAGCGTCATGCTGTGAGGAATCAGCCATGCCGAAAGACAACGGAATTTCCCCGGCGAAGCAAAGTAATTAAAGCGTTTTGATACGGATCCCACCGCCAAAAGTACGCGCATGGATTTCTGCATCCCCGCTTCCAAAGCTGCCCCTCATCTCGCTGCCTTCTCTCTCCCCTTCAAAATTCCAATTATCATCAAGACGAACACGCCCGCCTTCAGTCTTCGCATCCAGGGTTCCTCCCAGTCGAGGATCGAGTGCTATTGAGATCCCGCCCCCCATGGTGTTGAGCTTCACCGCCTTTACCTCGATTCCAGAGACTTCCGCCGACACAGAGCCGCCAGTGGTCTCAGCAATGACGATTTCCCCCATCGTCTCGATGTCTATACTTCCTCCCGAAGTCTTAGCTTCGACAGAGCCCATCGAGTCTTCGATTTTGATGGCACCGCCACTTGTCTTTACATCCATGTTCCCATCAATGGCATCCAAGCGAATCGCACCGCCAGAAGTCCGCGCCATGACATCTCCATTTATCCGGTCCATCTCAATACGGCCTCCGGAGGTTTTCACAATACAATCTCCGTTCATGTTCAGGACCTCGATCCCTCCGCCGGAGGTACGCGCCGTGACTTGCATCGAAGAAGGCACCGTCACTTCTAGCCGAATACGTGGCTGACTTCCCCATTGAAAAAAACGTTTCCAGCCCTTGCCCACTCCCTGGCGCAGCAACACTCTGAGCTGACCCGATTCAGTCGAAGCTTCAAGCCTCATGGCGTCGCGTAATTCGGCCGCCTTCTCAGGATCGTCTGTTCGATAATCAATCGACCAATTCACCCGCGCCCTCGCTTCATCCCCTCCAACCACCACGATATTTGCAGCCTGGACATCGATGTCCAAGGCAACCAAATCCACTGCATCAAATAGCTCGCTGAAGTTCTCTTCGACGCCGTCACCTAACGCGTTGGTTGAGATTGCAATTGCACACGCAAAGAGGAATGCTTTCTTTCGAACGAGTCTAGTATCCATGAAGCCTTCAAGCGACCTGCTGACACTCAACCGTCTAGTTTTTTTGTCAAAATTTGGACTTTCTCACAAGCAATAGGATTACAAGTGCGCTACGCTCGCCATGTGTTGGGCAAATCCTAATCCCGAATTTAGCCCGATATTATGGACTACAGTATGGCTGTTTCGAAACAAGAGCTGTCCTATATATTCAAATGCTTGCAGTTAAGGCATATCCCGTAATTTCGTTACCCGGAATGAATGATTATCCTAAATCGCTTATCTAAACCCTGAGAACGGAATGATAATTCCATGCAATCTCGGCATATTTCACTTAACAAATCCAATATGCCTATCTATCGGGTAGCTTCGGATTTTATCAGCCGAATGTTCAAAAGCTTTTTCTTCACGCTCACACCACACACCTGATCAACCTATGGCTCCGAAAAAAACTGCATCAAAGAAAGCGGCTTTAAAAAAAGCGGCTCCCAAGAAAAGCGCTGCTCCCAAAAAGACAGCTTCAACATCGGCAGCATCTAAAGCGGCCAGCCGTTCGAAAGTCCCATCCAAAAAGGCACCTGCTTCAGTCACTAAATCACTAGCGGCTAAGAAGAGCCCAGCCCCGAAGAAGGCGGCTCCAAAGAAAAAGGTGGCTCCCAAAAAAGCAGCCCCGAAAAAGAAAGCCGCTCCGAAGAAAAAGACCGTGCCATCGAAGCGTTCATCTGGCGCCCTGACCACTGTCATTGCTCGGGTGGATGTCGGATTCGGCAACCATCTGTCTATCCGTGGCGAGGGTGGCGAACTCTCGTGGGATAAAGGTATCAAAATGACATGTATCAACGACGACACCTGGACATGGACCACTGACAAAGTGAAGGGATCAGCCGAAGTAAAAGTCTTGATCAACGACACACACTGGGCCGCGGGCGAGAACGCCAAGGTGAAGGCGGGCAAAGACATTTCACTGTCTCCCTCATTCTAAGAGAACTCGGCTAAAGTATTTAACCTATCTTCAAAAAAGCGCGTCTGATCTTCAGTGGTCGGATGCGCTTTTTTTATCTCTGCATAATTAAAATACTCGCAACGAAGATATACTGAGGAAAAGGGCATCGGGATATAAAAGCGATCCCAGGAGGAGAGGCGGCGATACCTCGAAAAGCGACACGAAACAATGATCACAGTCCCAGCCAGCCGCGCAGGCAACAGAGCACCGGGTTTCATCTCATAAATCGGCCCACGGGATCCATCCGGCGTGATCGCTATGTCGCCTCCTCGCTTCACGTGGGCAGCAAGTTCACGCAATGCTTGAGTTCCACGATAGTTCCTTGAACCCCGTACCGTGCCTATGCCCATGAGTGAAAAAAAAGCACTCAACCATGCACCATCTTTGGATGCACTGATTAGGCCACTGACTTGATAACCCCTACGCAACCTCCGATATACCTCAGCAGCAACAAAAAGCCGGTTATGCCAAAGTAAAAAGACGACCGGACCGGGAGTATTCAACATCGTATCGCGGTCTCGTTCGGAGAGATGGAATCGAAGCGTCAGACACCAAAGCCTGAGCAGACCAGCGAGAGGGAACAGTAACAATCCCCGCCACCACTCGATGTGATGCACGTCGCGGCGACCCCGTTCATCCGCTTTTGATGCAGGTCTAGGCATTCACTTTAGTCCAAGCTGCATTCTTCTTGCTGGACTCCACTGCCGCCTCGATGAAGGCCATACCGGCAACGGCTTCATCCACTCCTGGGTAGTCCAGCACAGCATTACGCTCATAGTCTGAATCCAAGATCGAACGTAAGTGGTCAGTGAAGCCGACATAAATATTGGCAAAGGCCTCAATATATCCCTCGGGGTGCCCAGCTGGAACGCGGGTGGCTGCGACCGCTTCGGGTGACAGTTCGCCAACGCCGGTGCGGTAGCGCTGAACCGGGGCTCCATCAGGTTTGAAAAGAAGGGTGTTTGATTCAAACTGACGCCACTCCAAGCCCCCCGTTTCTCCATACACAAAGATTCGAATATCATTTTCCTCGCCCACCGCTATCTGCGAACTCTGGAGAATGCCTTTTGCCCCGCCTTTGTATCGCAGCAGGACGTTCACATCGTCATCCAAGCGACGGCCCTCAACAAAGGCCGTGAGATCCGCTGCGATTTCGTCCAAATCTAAACCCGTGATGTAAGCCGCCAAATTCTCGGCATGTGAGCCTATGTCTCCTAAACAACCCCCAGCACCGGCAATCGCGGGATCTGTGCGCCAGACTCCACCATCATCTTGGCTAAGCCAGCCTTGAGGATACTCGACAACCACTTTGCGAATTTTGCCTAACATACCGTCGCGCACCATCACACGAGCCTGCCGCACCATGGGGTAGCCCGTGTAGTTATGCGTGAGCGCGTAGAGAAGCCCCGTCTTTTTCGAGAGCGAGCGCAGGGTGCGAGCTTCGTCAGCAGTGAGAGTCGCAGGTTTGTCTGAAACCACATGAAAGCCGTTTTCCATTGCAGACTTGGCTGCTGGAAAGTGGAGATGGTTTGGCGTCACTATCACCACGAAATCCATACGGACATCTGAAGGCAGTGCAGCTTCAGATAACATCATCTCCTCAAATGTCCCATAACAACGTTCCTCTGGCAGGAAGAGATCTGCACCGGAGGCTTTGCTCTTCTCGGGTTTTGAGCTAAAAGCTCCGCAGACTAGCTCAAGCTGCCCATCTAGATTTGCTGCCATACGGTGCACGGCTCCGATAAACGCGCCGTGACCACCGCCGACCATTCCATATTTCAATTTACGTTTATTCATATTTAGTAAATTCACTTTTCCAAAGATAACTCACTGGTGGGTTATGCCCCGACTTGGCAGGCCTCAAGATAACAACGCTTCACGTGTTGCACGACTTCCCATGTCGCTCGATGATCCGTCATGATCTGCAGGCGAACCTGCGCATAGATCGGGGCACGCTCACTCATGAGCGCTTCAATTCGTTCACGTTGAGCATCCCCCTCTAACAAGGGGCGATTCGCATTCCCGGAGACGCGCTGCAAGATGGTCTCAACGTCGGCGATCAGACAGATCACAATACCCTTTTTCTGTAACGACTGAAGCATGCCTCCCTGCACAGCTAATCCTCCACCGCAGGATACTACCACGCCAGAACTGTGATGTCCGCCTTCAATGAATTGACGTTCCATTTCTCGGAAGGCTGCTTCACCATCCGCCTCGAAAATCTCAGGGATGCTACGCTGCTCGAGCCGCTCGATCGTATGATCCGAATCGACGAACTGCATGCCCAACTCGTCAGCGACACGTCGTCCGATGGTCGATTTTCCGGTGCCCATAAATCCCACCAGATACAGGTTGGGCTTGTTGTGCGCTTTTACTGACACGGCGCTGAGACTGGATCTGAGCGCATCCATATCAACAAAAATTGCTGTTTTCCATTTCGTGGTTTGCAGTCGCAGCTATACATTAGATGCTGCTTCAAAATGCAGAGCCATCCCCAGACAGCCTTTGCCCCGTGCACGTCAGAAGAGAAAGAACGTCTGGAGTCTGCACTGGCGCGCCAGGCGAACCAACTCTCAGAAAAACTCTCGATCACGCCGATCCTACAGCCGCTTTTTGAGTCGCTGCATAAGGCCATCTTAAGCCCGGGTAAACGCATTCGCCCAGCCCTCTTGATGGCCACATTCAAAGCATTTCAAGAAAACTCGAACGAGACCATTATTCCGGACTACGTTTATGAAATCGCAGGTGCTATCGAACTCTTCCATGCCTTTTTGCTCATTCACGATGATGTCATCGACAACAGTATGTCTCGGCGAGGCGAACCCACACTTCACAAGCGCATCGAGACCATTCACCAAGCCCGTCCGAGGAATGCGGAACATATAGCTGTTGTTTTCGGAGACATTGTCCACGGCTACGTGTTCGAGTTGATCACCAATTCGAGCATTCCGGATGAACGGCTCAGGCCCGTCATTCAAAAAGTGGCACGCATGGCTCAATGGACAGGAACCGGCGAGATACTTGAGCTCGCACTCTGGGATCGATACCTCAATGACATCCCTGAGGACTGGATACACAGCGTATACCATCTAAAAACCGGAGTGTATACCATCGAGTCGCCGATTCAGGTCGGCGCCATACTCGCCGGCCAAAGTAAATCCTCTTTATCAGATATTTCCCGCCTGATTCAGCCCATTGGCGTTGCATTTCAAATCGAGAACGATCTCCACGAAGTTTCGCTGGATCTCGAACGTTTCCAGGACCTTGTCTATGACCTGAAATGTGGGGTGAAAACCTTGTTCGTGAAGCGGCTTCATGCCCTCCTCAAACCTACAGACCGCGTTTTTTTGGATGAGATCTTGTCTGGCCAGCGTTGTCCATTCGAACATACCGCGCGACTTCATGAATTGTTTCAGTGCTCGGCCACACGCGTCCACCTCGCTGAATATGCTAACTGCTTGTTTCAAGAAGGGCGCTTGGGTATCGAAAAGTCTGAGCTGAATCAGCACTTAGACGGACGTCTGGTTTCGATCATTGATTACGTCTTATTGAACCGGAAACACTCAGAGCACCTGATCCGCCAAAGCAATAGCCTGACTTCCAAACCCTAGCAAAGCACCTTGCTTCGCTGACAATGCGCTTGATACTGTTGATTATTTAGAAAGCATTCCTCCATGTCTGACCATGCTGAAGAAGTCGAAGTGAAGGGGGTCATGCCCACTTCAAATGGGTGTGCAATCTTTCTAGGGAACACAAAAAAAACCTTCGTCATCTACGTGGATCAGGCCATTGGCAGCGCCATTTCAATGACATTGAATGGCATTAAGAAGGAACGCCCCCTCACGCATGATCTGATATCTCACATCTTTGATGGATTCGACATCGATATACAGAGTGTGCTCATCAATGATTTTGACGAAGGCACGTTTTTCGCCCGATTAACGATCAAAATGGAAAACGAGCTAGGCACCAAAATCGTCGAAATAGATGCCCGACCGAGCGATTGTATTGTCATGGCCCTGCATCGACAAAGACCCATCCGGGTCGCCGCGCAGGTGATGGATCACGTAGACGATATGACCGAGATTCTTGAGAAAATTCAGAATCAATCTGAATCGGATCAATGACGCGGGCACTGCCACCCCGAGCTGAGGCCGCTGGTCCTATCACGGCTCTGGCCCCCATGCAGGATGTCACGACGCTGCCCTTTATGCGGCTCATGGGAATTACTGGTGCCCCTGACTGGTTCTTTACCGAGTATTTTCGCGTCCATGATCACTCGAATCTAGAGGAACACATTGTTGATTCGATTCTTCACCATAATACCGGCAGGCCCATTTTCGCGCAGATGATTGGTGAAGCTAATGAACCCCTAAAACGCACCGCAAAAGCGCTCAAAGATCTCCCCATCGCCGGGATAGACCTCAACATGGGATGCCCTGCACCCAAAGTATACAAAAAGAATGTCGGGGGCGGGCTCCTGCGCTCGATTGACGATGTAAATCGCGTACTAGGGAACCTAAGATCCAGCACCGACGGCATCTTTAGTGTGAAGATGCGGATCGGATTTGCAGACTGGGATCTATTCGAAGCGTTGCTCGATTGCATCAACCAACACGAGGTCGATCTGCTGAGCCTACACGGAAGAACTGTTCACGAGGGCTATCGTGCACCGGTTCACTATGATCTCATCAAGCAAGCAGTCAACGCAGCGGTGTGTCCAGTGATCGCGAATGGTGAGATCTCATCGGTCGATAAAGCGATCGCAGTCCAGGAATACACGGGAGCATTCGGCTTAATGATCGGCCGCTCGGCCATCCGCAACCCATGGATTTTTCGCCAGATTCATGAGCACTACAACAGCAGGGCAGTTTTCCGCCCTCGATTAAGTGATGTGCGCCTCTACGTGGATCAACTCCGCGCAGCAACGGACCACCCTGACGTTCCCGAACGTCTCCTTACGGGTAGAATGAAGAAGTTTCTCAACTTCGTGGGTACGAGTATTGATGGAGAGGGGCATTTCCTTCACACCATGCGACGGACCAAAACACGCGACGATCTCTTACGAGTCTGTGACTCGTTTATGATTGAAGGAGAAAACGCAGATCGTCTGTTTCGCGATGAACCCTTCGACGGTGTCATTGCCAGACCTAACTGCGAGAGCCGCGAAGCCGCGAATCATGCTACTTTGGAACGCAAGTTAGCTTAAAGGCGAGACGCCTTATTCCCACATTTTTCTTAACCACCATCCAAGATTTGCGATATCCATAGGATACCCCAATGGATCTCAAAAATTTCTGCTTCATCTTGCTGTGCCTCGTAAGCGCATGGACCCATTGCGCCTTTGCCGAAGATGAAATCCTCATCTCGGATGAACAAGTCCTCGCACACCTAAATTCCTTTCAGGAACTGCGATGGTATGAGGCCATTGACCTGAAGCAGCAGGGAGAGTCTGACATCAAATCGGGTAACTGGTATTTGAATCGCAAGGCTTCCATCCTCAATCCCGACACCAATTTAGAAGAGTCTCATGCGGTGGGCCGACGCCTCGTTAAGCAAGGAAAAGGTAAAATAGAGGCCGCCGAGTTAGCCATCGAACAATTGCGGGCACTCGCCAGGCAACGCATAGCGGAAAATGAGGCTGCAACTCAAACGGTGGAGTATTCGCTGACCATTGAACCCATTGAACAATCTAAGGCCATCAGTGACCACAGCCGATTTGGCTTAGAGTCAGCATGGGTACAGGGCTACTCTCATGTTTATTTTGCTGGCCATTTCATTCGCGAGAACGGCAGGACTACGAAATCGGATGAGCTGTCCCAGAAATTTGGAGAAAATATCAAACAGCTCGATGGGACTCGCTTCACTGTGCAAAATGCGGATTCCTTAGGGTTTCGGGAAAATCAGTTCTCAACGACCGGAGACGCTCTAGATAAGAAGGCGGCTGTCATCGTCTCTGTTGCCTATCCTCAGCAACAAATCGGCTACGCTCTTTGGACAACCCATATCATCGATTCGCAGACCACAATTGTGACCGATAGCGTGATCCATACAGTCTTTGAGACTCCAGTCCTTTCGAGCGATGCACTCGCCCTGGAGGTAAAGCTCATCGACACAAATGGTTTCCTAGACCGCGTCGCTCAATTTTCGGATCAATATACCTACCGAATGGACTATGCAGCTTGGTCAGCAGACTCTACTATCGCCGGTATTTGGATTCCCGAACTCATTCGAGCCTTGGTCAAACAAGAGGTCCAAGCTCGAACAAATGCACAGACCCTATTGTTAGAAATTTTCCATGAAGAATCTTGGGCGCCATCAAATGAGTTAGCACCTTTAGGAGACGCACGTTGGATTATAGACTATAGTGGCTCAACGCACGAAACTCCCAAAATATTTTTGAAGGCTGGTGCCGACTCGCAACCGAATCCAGTGGATGTGGGAGTCGTTTCTTTAAAATTCCCGGAATATGAAGCGCCCACTGCTTCTCCGGCCGCATCGAATGGTGCCACAAAACAGGGAAAAGAATCGGGCGTCTAATTCGAGTCGACGCTTGCGGCTAGGCTTCAGACTATTAAGTAGGATGAGTATAACAGTCTGAACTGTTTTACCTCCCGTAAATACAAATGTCTCACCCCCACTCAAAAGACACAATAAGCCCCTTTGACGAGGGCTCTCTTAGTGCAACTGAAGAGCCGATCCGCACTTATAATCGCACTTTAATCACTCCTGGCATAGCTGTATTGTTTGTCCTTACAGCGCTCTCCATACTTGGGACCTCCACTGCACCCATTTGGGCATCTACATCTTGGATTATCGCCGCCTTTGCCATCGCGACAACACTGTCCCTTTGGTTGACTACCAAATCACTCGCTACGGCGATCCTCAGATTCGAAATCTACAAAGGTTGCTTTCGAGTAGTCTATATCGGCAGAAAGACAGATTTCAAATTTGAGCGCATCCATTACCACCGGAATCGTTCCGTGGTAAAAATCGAGATGAAGAGCGGCCACTCGATACACTTAGACTCTCTTCAAACGAACCCAGCTCGACTGATTGCAAGACTTGAAGAGCGGGTCTACGGCCGAGCTGTTTAGGGTTATTTAGCTCAAGATTGGCAGGTCCGAATCGACTTTCTTCAAAGATGAAGAAGGTAATAATAGTCGAGGATCAAACGATCCTCAGAGAGTTGATCGAGGGAGTGATCGATACCATGGCGATGGTAGAAGTCATCGGATCCACCGGCGATGGAGCTCAAGGAGTCGACCTTTGCCTCGATAGTAACCCAGACCTCGTCATCCTCGACATCATGCTGCCTGAGCTAAATGGGGTTGAAGTGATCAAGCGCCTCAAACGCGATAATCCAAAGCTCAACATTCTCGTTTTCTCAGGCCTGACCGACCGCAGTGTCGTCAACCGCATTTTAAAGGCTGGAGTATCTGGATACATCGAAAAGAACACCGGCTTGGAAGAACTCAGAAAGGCGATAGAAAATGTTGCCAATGGCCAATCATTCTTCGGCTCCAAAATCATGGCTGCGATGCAAGACATCATGATGAATGGAGGAATCGACGACTCAGTCGAATGCCTCACAACCCGCGAACGCGAAATCGTCCAGCTAATCGCCGAAAGCTACTCCAATAAAGAAATTGCCGACAAACTGTGCATCAGCATAAGGACGGCAGACACACATCGCACAAACATCATGCGCAAATTAAAAATCCATGATGTAGCAGGCCTCACTCGCTATGCGATCAAGCATAACTTAGTATCGTCCACTGAGACCGTATGACACTGGAAATATGCAGGGTCCGATAGACAGGTTCTGACTTCGATCAACGAGACCATCAAGTATTGAGAACTGTTTGGTACCCCAGCAAAGGACGCTGTGGCAAAGTGTGTTTACCTTCTGAAACCCTGGAGACAGAGGCCTTTCAACTCTCAGCGGAAAAATCCGCTAATACACGCAAATGAACGCGAATCTTTTGGCGGACGCTCCGGCCAATGCGCTCCTGATTGGATCGATCGAGAACCTTCCGAAAAATA
>JABSRG010000024.1:27516-45318 GCA_013215165.1 Opitutales bacterium
AATGAACGCGAATCTTTTGGCGGACGCTCCGGCCAATGCGCTCCTGATTGGATCGATCGAGAACCTTCCGAAAAATAAGGTATCAACAATTATGGATGAGCCTAAACTTCCGGCTGCGGTTTAGGCGGAGTATCCTTATCCTCTTCTTCACGCGCTTCCGTAGATTCATCAACCGGCGATTCAGGCAGTTCCACAACAGGCTCACTATCAATGGGAGCGTCCACGGAGCCCGTTTCCGGGATATCCTCTGAAACCGAAGACTCAGCGACCGGAGTCGGCTCAACTTCTGCCACGGGAGCGGGTTCCTCTGGCTTCGCCTCCATTGCGTCATTAGGTTCCACAGAGACTTTAGGAGCCGCTTCGCTGTCGGAATCCTCGGCTCCTTCTTCCACTACAGGAGTTACTTTTTCTGCTTCTCCTTCATCTGACGCAGGTTCCTTTTTTGGAGACTTGGGCTGAGGTTGAGCCATGGGGGCAGGCGCAAATAGACTTCCGCTGCTATACTCCGTCACAAAGCCCTCAACCACCAACCAGCGTAAATCTCGCTTCAGAGTCCGTACGGCATCTTGTTGTTCATCGGTCAGTAACACACCAGGGGCGGGGGCGGGCACGGGAGCAACCTCCACTTCTTTTGTGGAGGTCTCCGATGTCTCTTCGCTCGCATCATCGGGTGTCGACTGACCATCTTCGACTGGTGGCTCAGTTTTCGTTTCAGTAGCAGGCTCAAGAGCACTTGGAATACTAAAACCGAGGAATTTTTCAGGAAGATCCGCAGCTACAATCTCTGGATTCGCTTCGATAAACTCGATCAACCGTTGAGCACTTTCTCCAAGTTGCGTAGAAGGATCTCGGAATTTACGCTTCACCACACACACATATGAAACGCCCTTCGATCCTTTTTTGTAGATATTGAACTTGAGGCGCCTCAAACGGGCTCGCAGGTGATTAGCGGTATCTAACGGAAACTTCCGTTGATAGTCTAAAACCGAGTCTATCGAAGAAAGGATATCACCTTTAGGCTGCCCCAGGAGCCGAGCACCGGAGATACGAGCCGAGGTAACTTTCTTCACCAGGTCACCACGCTTATTGGTCAAAAGATAGCGCCGGGCTTCTTCACGACCGAAAAACGAAGGCGCTTCTTCGCCTTCAGGAAGATCAGAGACTTTGAGCGTAAACTTCTCGGCCTTAGACACCTTTGCGATCCATTCCTGGATCACCTCCTCGTCGCGCACCGTCTCAATCTTTTCCGCATACCGCTCCATAGGCATATTTGTTATGCGTGTCCGGTGGTGGTCATTGAAATAATCTTGGTAACGATGGTAGTTTGGCGGTCCCAGCAACTCGCCCGTTAGCATGCAACGGTTGACTATACTGAAATTACCTTTGGGCGGATCGACCTCAACCTCCTCGATTTCAAACTGCTGTTCGATCGACTTATCCAAGGCATGGGCCAAAGCAGCTTCCTCAGTTTCGAATACAGCTCCATCGTCAACAGACTGATAAAAGCAAGCTTCTCCGTCGTCCGCTTTCAGCGGCTTGATCACCACTACATACCGCTCGGGCTTTTCCAGTATGAGCCGTGCGATATCGAACAACTCGTAAGTGCGGTAGGAATTACGGATCGCCTTCGTCAGCACCTTGAATGGCTCGTCTTCTGGATAAACAGCAACATCGACTGTAGGCTTAAAAAACTGAGGTTTCCCAGAACGATCTCTATCACCCCGACGACCTCTCCCTCGAAAGTCCCCTCCGCCATCTCGGCGTGGCGGACGGCCATCGCGGTCGCGACCTTGGCCACCATAACCCCCTCCTTGTCCAGAACCGCCAGACGGACGCTCAGGACGGCGATCTCTGTGTGGACGGCGGTCTTTGCGTGCACCGCCGCCACCACCTTTTGGCTTATCACTGTAGGTCTTCGATTGACCCTTCCCTCCTGATTTTCCCCAATCTGGACCAAAGGTGAGATCTTTCAATGACGAGAGGTCCAGTGCCGAAGACTGGTCCTTTTCAGTGTTTTTTTCGGGTGTATCGCCCATGACAATCAGATAGCAGTAAACAGGCGCGAGTTAGACAAACGCCGATGATAACGCGAGGTTTATGAAAGCCCTAGTCCAAAGCAAAGGAAATAACAGCATACATGATAGAAATGAGCATATAAATTGATGGGCTCTTGTGCCCTGAGCTTCAACGTAAAGCGATCGCGCACCGCAAAACGCTCCCAACCAAGGTTCTCGTAAGCATCTATCCGATCCTGCCAAAGACCACGATCGTAAGGGGCATCCTCCAATTCATCACTGATCGCTTCAAGCATCAGACCCGTGAATCCCTGCTGCTGGTAATACTTACTTAGATAACTCGCGACCGAATCGTCTTCCTCGCCCCCCCAGCGTTTTAACTCACTGTAGACGGCCCGAAAGGCGACTTCATCCGCCGCGCCTACAGCCAGACCGAGCTGAATCTGCCAAGCCGAGCGAATGGCTTCACGTCGCTCATTCATTTCGCTCTCTTGCTCTAGCAACGCCATTTCTTCGTCCTCAGAAGAACCGGGGACGAGCTGTGGCTTGGCTCCGAAAAAAGCCGCCACCTCGTCCATCCCACACAGTTCACGCGCTCGGTCTAAGAGCGCAATAGCCTGAATGCGTCCTGCATTCTGCTCATCATCGGTAGGTGGAGGAGTGACTCTTTCTTCATTTTGCTCTTCCGATTCTTGTTCAGCATCAGCAGGTGCAAATGCTTCATCCTCATCCTGCGGGAACAAATCCAGGCGATGAGCAATGAGTTTGGCCTCAACTAGGGACACTTTAGGTGATTCGGGCCGTTCGGACTTCCATGTATCGATCAGCTCATCTCGCTTCGCTATTTCCATTTCTTCGGTCGCATCCAGGTGCGCTTCGATGAACGCAAGCGCAGATGCAAATGCCGAATCCTCAAAAGCCTCCACTGCATCCTCGTCAGGCTTTACCTCACTGGGCTCTGCTTCTTGATTGGCTACATCCCCAAACACATCACCGGGCTGGATCACCACAGTCCCTTGCCACAGCACTGAATCGTCAGTGTTTTTCGCAGTGAGCTCGCCCATAATCGCATCGGGCATGACTTTGAGATCTTCCAATTTTTCATTCGCGGAATGGCCTAACAAAACCGTCTCATAACGCGCAGATTCAGCATCGATACTCGAAGATGCACGCTCCTCCATAGCCGCTACCAAATCTGGATAAATGGCCAGACTCCCGAAATCTTGATGCAGCAATAAATGAAGTGGACGGTCCTCCTCGCCAGAGAGCAAACTCGCATCGAAAGTAACGATATCTCGATAGATCGTGATGCTTCCCTTTGGTAAATCAAAAGATCGATCTCCCCAGCTGCTGCCGGCCATGATCAAGCCCGCCTCGGCGTGATAGATCCGATAAAAATCTCCACCGAAAAGCTCGGACACGTCAAACAGGCGTCCAAATCCCAGGGAAGCCGTAACATCGTCGTCCAAAGTCAGCTCAAACTTCTGCCTGAGAATAGAGGGTAAATACTCCTCTTCAATACGAGGTGCTTCTGGAAAGAGCATACGATCATCACCGGGTAAGATCTGCGTCTCTACCGGTAGCCTCGCCAACAAGCCGCGGTTTAGTTCCGAAGAGAAATGAATCTCTCCAGTCTGCGCGGACAACAGCCGTAGAGGCATCAATTGCCTGTTCTTTTCAAAGACAAGATTTGTCTCACGCGCGCCCACTCCATCAAAAAGCACCTCCATCTCTACTTCAGTTGATCCCGGAGTAGACCAGTATTGGTGCACCACCACCTCGACGACCTCACCCGGATGCACATCTGTTTCAACCGTTTGCTCTTGCCCGGGTTCGAAGGTCAGGAAACGACGCGTGCTGCCTTGTCGAAACGAAACATCCGCGGCCATGGATTGAATGCTCACGACCATCCGCTTGCTCACGTCCGTATCATCGTCGCGGAGTCTGAGTTTGACCGCGACGTGGTCTGCGACTTCGGGTGTCTCTAGGAAAATTCGATGGTAAGCACCTGCGGTCAGGGTAACGGGCTCCTCCAATCGATGTGTGTGCTCTTCGGGATGGCTAAGACTCTCGGGACTGATCACCGTGATCGGTATTTCAAATAGGGCGGGTCCATCGGGATCAGAAGCAGCGTAGCCGCGAACAAAACCGAGTTGGGCTCCAACGGTCTCTGGCAGCCAATCACGTTTCACAATGACACGAAATCGCTCAGCGCCAGCCGCCAAACGCAAATAAGTTGGCGCCTCGATCCAAGGGTCTGAAGTCTTCAATACAACATCAGCTTCAAAAGCATAGCGCTCAGTGTCGCTGGCCGCCTCAGGCAACCGAGGCGATACTGAAACTGAAAATGCTCGCTCCACATCCACGAGCGTTTCCCTCAGGTAGATCCCCGGTCCGCTGATATACGTATCGTCGCTCGCCTCGATATCGAAAAACACATCCCAGATTGCTTCATCCTGTCTGGCCTGGAGAAACTCCCAGGCAGGCAAGGCCTGAATCATACCAGCCCCTTCGGCAAAGGGATCGCTCTCTACCAAACGCGCCGTCCGCATCAGGGCAGTTTTGATCCGCTCTGGCGAGATGCTGACCCCATTTTGTTTCGCTGCACTGATCAACAAAGCTCCCACCCCACTCGCCGAAGGTGCAGACATAGAGGTCCCATTATAAAGCTCTGAACCCCGGATGCTATCACTCGCCAGTGACGCCGTCGCTCCCCCAGGCGCACAGATATCGACACCCAAATCACCACTTTTTCCCGGCCCGCGGCTCGTGAAGCCAAAAGCTGTCTCCGGATTTTCGCGACTCAGCGCATATAAATATTTGCCCATATCAGGACTGACGTGAGCGCCCACACCAATAACACGCCGTGCCTCACCTCCAGGACTTCCTAAGGTTGAAAGCCCAGGACCGTTATTTCCAGCCGACACAAAGGCCGTGACACCGTAGTCGCGCACCAAACGGTCATACAATTGCGCACTGAGATCCGAACCATCTTGAAACACTGAAGCGCCTCCCCAGCTGGCATTCATAATATCCACACCATACCGTGCAGCGGAGGCCACAGCCCGCATCTCGCCAAAAAGGTTCGACCCGCCGCCTATCCTGATATCACCCATCTTTACCGAAAGAATACGCGCACCTGGAGCCACACCACTACGATGCGGTTCATCAGGAAAATGAGCTGCCGCAATCGCAGCCACATGAGTGCCGTGCGACCCGCTTACGGTTACAATACTCAAGAGATCGCCGTCTCCATACACTTGCACCCCGAAGGTCGCCGACACCGGATCGGCAAAGCGCCCATACTCCCCGGCGACCCCAAATGGACGAAGCACGGTCTCCTCGCCTAGATCCCCGTCTTCGTCCGTATCAACGATCACCCGAAAGTGCTCTCCGTCATGCCAAACTAAACAATCAAAATAGGGCCCGAGTTCCTTATCTAAATATCCATCTTCGAGGATTTCGAGGATTTCCTCGCGTAAGACCGCGTCCTGTTCCGCCAATGTAAGATCGTCTCGGTGCTTGGAAAAAATCTCGCGCTCGCCTGCAGCCTCAGCACGACGCTGCGCTTCCTTGCGCTCGGCGCGGATCGCATTGAGTTCTAGCTCATAGTGTTGGGCCCGCTCAGCCATGATACGACGCCAGACTTGAGTATGAAACAGCTCACGCCCCGCTTTGAGGCCAAGGCGAAAGGTCCCGTTCGCCGGATTGAAACCTTCGGGCAAAATAAGCGTCCGTCCCGACAATCCTTCGACTTCTCCAGGCACATCGAGCTCGCTCAATTCCACAGTGTGCGTGGTGTCCACATCACCCGCACCCGAGCCGTCGATTATATCGACTATCTTGCGCTCGCCCGTGGTTGTCGTCTGCAGGCCAAGCGCTGCCGGGTCCACCCCCGTATCGAACACGGCGATCACCACACCGCGCCCATCGTAGTTTGGAAATTTTTCCAGAAATGCATCGGCTCCCGTCTCCGCTTTCGGGATCAACACACTCTGCGCGCGCTGGAGTTCGAACTCTTGAGCTACGGCAGACAGTCCGCAAAGCCCGACAAGGAAGAAAAAAAGTCTAATCATGGTTCTCGTTAAATAAGTCCGATTGGACCGGTTCCGTTTCGCCCTCTACCTCAATTTCCGAGCGCTCCGGGTGTATATGGCGCGGGGGTTTCCGCACCCGTTTGCTGAGGGCGTATTCGTGATCGATCACGATTTGCTCGCAAATTTGATTCACATGCATCCGCAGCCACCGGCCCGTCTGGCTACTACTCCGGTAGTCGGCTGGACCATAAGCATGGATACGGCCGGTAGACAGGAGCATATCGTTCTGAGCAAACTCGTCCTCATGTTCTGGATTATAGACAGCAAATGCACGTCCACCCCCCTTACGAATAACAGAGAACACCGGCACGTCGGAGGGTCCATCCGCAGTATAGATCATCCGCTCCATCGGAATACGTCGATCTTCAGAACGCATCGACGCATTCACATCGATACGCGGGTTTTTATTCGACCCCTTGTTTATCTCAAAGATGTAGCGGGTCTTGATCGTATTATCGACCACTACCCCAATTTGGGCCACCTCATCAGACGCATCCAAAGACATTTCATCTTGCTTTAAAAATCGAGGCGGCAAGGGGTTTTCGATAAATTCACATCCGAAGATACCATCCACATGTTCTGCAATGGCACTTCCACGAATCATCTGTGCCAAACCGGTGCTGATGACATAGTGTTCTAGACGGATGTCGGCCTTCACAAACTCTGGTCGACTGCTCACGATTCCTTTGAGCTCTTGAAAGAAATCCGGGAGGCCAGGATAGAACTCGAGTTCTTTGCCCAAGGCGAACAAGAGCCGATTCGTCAGCCCCTTCATAGGACCGTGCTTTACGTAACTGAGCAGATGATTGAGATAAATCGTATCACGCGACACGGTCTGGCCCCGTTCCTCATACCGCTCAGGCAAGACATTCACCTCGTCCCAAAACTGTTGCTCATCGACATCGAAATGACGAAAGACCGGCGTCTGCATATAACCGGGAATGAGCGTCTTATCAAAATCCCACAGGCAGGCGATTATGTTCGGGGCGTGCAAAGTCTCTTGAGCCATGTGCGCCCCAATCTGCCCCCGAAATTACAAAAATCAACGGCCTAACGTAAATGGTACGATTAGGCCGTTGATGGGTAAGATTGAGTGAAGCGCTCTAAGAACTCCGGTGGCTACTACGCGCCTTGTTGCGACGAAAACTCCGTTTTTTCTGATAGCCTCCCTCCGGCCGGCGTCCACGGTTACGCGGACCCCGACGACCTCTGCCTCCAGATCCTGAGCCACCCTTCCCGCGCTGCAGAAAGCGGCCGACTTTATCTGCCGTCTCCCCGCAGTGGTATTCATGCTCTTCGTTCACCGGTATATCACTCTTGATGAATTTGTGGATGTCTTTGAGCAGGCCACCATCATTACCGCCACAGAAACTGAGGGCTAGTCCCGAGTCACCGGCCCGCGCTGTGCGACCGATACGGTGGACGTAGTTCTCGGCCTCCATCGGTAAATCGAAGTTAATAACCAGCTTGATATTCTTCACATCAATACCGCGGGCAGCGACGTCGGTCGCGATTAAAATACGCGTCTTTCCATCCTTGAAGCGATTGAGAATGCGCTGGCGCGCGTTCTGAGATTTACCGCCGTGAATCGAGTCCGCTTCGTAGCCTTCGCGGTAGAGGAATTTTCCCAGCTTTTCCGCATGGTGACGCGTTTTGCTGAAAATGATTGATAAGCCATCGTCATCCTCACGCTCATCGAGCAAGGATAGTAACAAACTCGTGCGGTCGTTCGGCTTCACGTAGAAAAGCTGCTGTTCTACACGCTCTGCTGTCGTCAAATCCGGAGCGATCCGGATTCCCTCTGGATCGCGTAGAAGCGTGCCAGCCAGCTTAGTAATCGCGGGGGCCATCGTCGCCGAAAACATGACGGTCTGTCTTTCCTCAGGAATGTGTTGCGCGATCTGACGGATATCCTCAACGAAGCCCATATCGAGCATCCGATCTGCTTCATCGAGCACAAACATATTGATCTTAGAATAATCGACGTGGCCTTGTTCATCGAGGTCTAATAAACGACCCGGAGTCGCGACCAGGACATCGACTCCGCGCTTGAGGGCACGGACTTGCGGATGCTGAGACACCCCGCCGTGAACCAGTCCGACACGGAAAGGCATTTTTGACCCGTAGCCTTTGAAGCTATCAGCAACTTGCACTGCAAGCTCGCGTGTGGGGGTCAAGATGAGAGTCCGGATCTCTCCGGGACGGGGTTTTTTGCCAATACGAGAAGTCGCATTGAGTGCTGGTAAAGCGAAACTCGCTGTCTTTCCTGTGCCCGTTTGCGCACAAGCTAGCAAATCGCGGCCTTCGAGCAGGATCGGGATCGCTGCAGCCTGGATAGGCGACGGTTCTGAATAGCTTTTTTCGGCCAAAGCGTCGAGGAGCGGCTGGGCGAGGCCCAGTCGATTAAAGGAAGGTGTGTCCATGTATGAGGGGCGACCTGAAAAGGAAGGCAACTGGCCGCTTGAGTTGTCGATGAGTGTGAATTGGTAAGCACCCGAATCTATCACTCATCGAATAGGACAAAATCAGGAGGCACCTACCCAATCGATCTCTCGGATCCTCGAGGCACCTTGCGAAGCAAAAAGTGTAATGCCCAACACTTATTCACAAAGCAAGCGCAAACTCAGATGCGCTTTCGTGACGGGGTGTGACCAAAAGTGCAGAACACACTTATGTTTTGTAGGGTGATCGCGAAAGCGATTGCCGTCTTCCGGATCAAAGCTCAAGCCAGGCAATGGCTATCGCCAATACCCTTAGCACGGGATCGGAGCCCAACCTACACTTTCATGCGGGACATCGTGCGTGCTATCGCAGCGATGGCGTCCAAGCTTTGCTGGCGATCTGGAGTCAAGTCCGTGGAACCGTAGCGCCCATTATTACTCGATCCGATCACGATGCCATCTTGTCGACAGATTGTGTAACCCCCGTCTACGTTCACGTTGTAGCGCACTTCGGACTGGGGAACAAGGAAGGTCAACTGTCCGCGCACCGGGACGAGCTTATCATCGCCGAAGAGCTGCTGGCTGCCCAAGCCAGTGCAGTTTACAATCACTCGTTCGGGCAGCGCCTTGAACTCATCCGGAGAGTCAAAGGATTGGATTTTCAACTTACCTCCGGCTCGGTAGAATTCCTCCATCAGCATGGCCGTGTAAATGGGGATATTATAGATCATCCGCGTGCCTTGCTTGACGAATTTCTCAGCAAAGGGAGACGTTCCTTCAGTCACATTCCAGGTTCCCGGAACTGTCGGTAGCCGATCGAAATGGGCAAATCTAGGCCCTTCCTTTGCCGCCTCTGCCTCCCGCTTGGCCTTACGTTCTTCCCAGGGAATATCCGATAGTGAAAAGCTGTGCACCCATTCTACGGGCTTATTCGGTAATCCGATACAATCCTGAAAACTCCTGAAGGACTTGGTGGCTGAATCGGTCCACCATTTCTCAAATTTCGGCGTTCCTGATGACTCTAAACAAATCCGCGAATCGGGCGACCAAACACCCGTTGCCATACTGGATGTGACATTGGGCTGCCGATCTTTCGTGTAAATGGTGACCTGCTTACCCGCACGCTGGAGAACGGTCGCGGTGGTCATGCCGATCACGCCACAACCAATGACCGCATACGATTGCGCTCCCGTCTCGGTCGCCTTGGTAACAGCTTCGTCTGCCGTTCCCCAGCTCAACGACCAGCCGCTCCCACCATGCCCATAATGGTGCACCAGCCGCTTGTTACCCAATGCCTCAACCGACATGTTGGGACCCTCAGTCCGAAAAGGGCGCAAGCCGACTGTCTCTTTTATAATGCGCCCCGGCCCGGCAAGCGTAGGAGCCAGTTTGAGGTGCTTTGGAAAATCGCGGTAGACAATCTCCTGAGCCGCAGGATTGGCAGCAAGCCCCCTGGAAGCCATCAAGCCAAGGAGGCCAAGGCTGGACTTGGTAACAAAACTCCGGCGACTCAGGCCAGGAATGGGAAAATCGATATTAGAAGCATTCGTGGTGGGCATTGTTTTCCGCTGAGCAGCAGGAATGCCCACCCTGCTCGGATTCACCGAAAATGCCGATCGAGTGCACACATATTGCTAGGGGCAATGATGCCCAAATTTGAAAGCATCCTCTCCACGATCCTAGTTCTCTCATTAACCGCGTCGATCAGTTGGGCGCAGTTTGCTGATATAGAACCGCTCCCTGGAGCTCCGTATAGCTCGTCAGCAACGGTCCCACCGACTCTATCAAAAGTATTTACTGGCACCTACACGGGATCGGGAACGGGCCGTGAAGCACAAGCCCGAGATGCTCTCGCACAGATGAAAGATGATTTCGACAAAACCGGCATCGGAATGGATGCCGTCATCAATGTTCGCGGATACCTAAAAGTGCTCTCGACCGATTTAGAAGAAAACGCCACAGCGATGGCCGAGTGGAATGCGGCATTCAACGATGCCTTTGGCGACAATACACTTCCCCCGACAAGGACGACATTCGGTGTCTATGAGTTAGCTGACCCCGAAGCCGTTATTGCCATCGAAGCGGTTGCCGCCGTTCCCGCGCAGAGCGGTGTGGAGGGCGTGCCCTTTAATGCGAACCCAAAGGCCTTAACACTCGAAACCGAGCATCAACCCGTCTCCATGACCGCTCCGTTTTCCTCAATGGTGCTCACATCCGGCATCCTTGCAGATCCTGTGAGCGATGAGCCGCGTGCCTTCGGCGACATGGCTCAGCAGACCACCAGCGCGCTCAAAAAACTCGAAGCGGCATTACGCCACTGGGGCCTCACCCCTCAAGATGTCGTCTATGTGCGCTCCCTGCTCTCACCTGAAGTTATCGAAGATGTTACCGAGCCTGTCCCGGTTGATTTCGCAGGCTACCAAGAAGCATTCGACGCCTACTGGGCTTCAAATTTTCGCGATTCCCCGCCCACGGCTGAATTTGCAGCTCCAGGTTTCAATTCCACAGGCCGCATCGTAGAAATCGAGTTTTATGCCGTCTTCCCAGACAGTGCGTCACACACCTTTGCAGGGGACGATTCACTCAGCTATCTCCACCGTCGCGAAGGCTCAGAGACGAGCTTCCTTAATCGCTCAGCAGCCATCGCCCGCGACGCCAGTATGGTATGGTTTGCCGGAGTGATCGATCAAACCCGCGATCACATCCACAGCCAGGCAGTGAACGCTCTACTCACCCTCGAAGAACGCATGATGAATGCCGGGGTGAGTTTCGAAAACATCGTCCAACTTCGTGCTTATCTACAGATTGAAAACGGATTTCGTACCGACTTCAACGATTGGAACACCGCTTACAAACGCTTCTTCAATGCCCCATCGGTCAACCCCGAGAAGCCGATTCGCACCGCCTTCCCGGTCATCAGTATCCCAGGAACTGCGGTTATCGAGCTTGAAGCGATCGGCGTGAAATAGCTGTTGCCCTTCGGCCTCAATAGCGTCGTGTCGCTGAGTTGGCGCATGGCTGGTTGTTTGACTCACAGCAGATTCTTAGTCGTTGTCAAAGTCCGGGATAGCCGATCATGAAAACGACAACGATCACGACTCAGAATTTAAATGGCTCAATACGCGATAGGGATTGATTTGGGGACGAGTAATTGTGCCCTTGCATTTTGCCAGGCACAGGAGAACCAGGCCCCTGCAACGGATTTTTCCATCCCTCAATACCAAACCTTAGAACGTTCTATTGACGGCACGATACTCCCCTCTTTCGCCTATGCATTGACTGAGGATGAGGGCAATTTGTATCCAAGACTTAAAGAAACCGGATGGCTGATTGGAGAAGGGGGCCGCACTGCTATGGCCGACACACCGACTCGTGTCATCCACTCCGCGAAATCATGGCTCTGTCATTCAGGAGTGGATCGCGAAGCACCGATTTTGCCCTGGGGTTCAAACGAATTGGCGAACAGTCAAAAGCTCTCGCCAGTCGCAGCTAGTGCGCGCTATCTCTCCCACCTTAGAGCTGCCTGGGATCAATCGGGACGCGCACCCTTCTCACAGCAACAGGTCACAGTCACGGTGCCAGCGAGCTTCGATCAAGTCGCACAACGCCTCACCCTGGAGGCTATCCGTAAAGCCGGCTTCCCGGAAACCACTCGGCTCCTCGAAGAACCCCAAGCCGCCTTCCTTTCATGGATCGCAGCACACCCGGATAGACAATTCAACAGCCCTACCACCGTCCTCGTTTGCGATGTGGGCGGCGGCACCACCGACTTTAGCCTGTTCCGTATCGAGCCGAGTGATCTTGGAATGCCAGACATTGAGCGTATCGCGGTCAGTGATCACATCCTCTTGGGCGGGGACAACATTGACCTAGCCATTACACACCTAGCCCGAACAGACGGACTCAGTGGGCCTGAATCGGTTCAATGGATCGCCGAAGCGAGACGCATAAAGGAAAGCTTTCTTTCAGACTCAGCTACCGTTCCATCGACTTACCGCATGGCGGTTTCAGGAACAGGCTCCAGCCTCATCGCCAACACGCAGAGTGTGGAGATCGGTTATGCCCAGCTCGAAAAGTTGATATTCGACGGATTCATTCCGAACTGCGACGCAGATACTAGTCCCGCAAAGGGGGAATCTGGTTTATCAGAAATCGGGCTACCCTATGCCAAAGATCCAGCGATTACACGGCACCTGGCTCAATTTGTCCAAAACAGGCAAATCGATGCCGTGCTCTTTAATGGAGGAACAGTGTACTCGCGCTCTGTTCAGCAACGCATCCTCGGGGTCGTCCAAAGCTGGCAGCCAGACCACCCCATAAGCCACTTAGAATCGATGGGGGTATTCCATGCTGTGTCGCGTGGAGCCGCTCATTATGGTCAACGCCTTCTGGCCTCTACCCAGACGCTCATTCGTTCCGGCAATCCGCGTCCCATCTTACTGGAGATTGAAGCCAACAAAAAGGCTCACGAACGCCACCTCCTCTGCGTCCTACCTAAGGGTGCGATGACAGCAGAGAGCATCCAAATCAAAAAACCTACCTTTGCCCTCACCGTGAATCGACCGGTCGAGTTTCGTCCTTTTACGGGTCCTGATAGCGATCAAATTCGTCAGGGACAGATCGTACGATGGCGGCCAAATGATTTCTCCCCGCTTCCTCCTTTGCAGACACGGATTCATAAGGACGACAAAGCCACACTCGGCAGATCAAAACAAAACGTTGAAGTCACACTCGAAGCCATGATCAATGAACTTGGCCTGGTGCAAATCGCCTGTTGTGAGGTTGGGAAGAAAAATCGACCCGATGGCCCGTGGGCGCTCACATTCGATCTACGCCGCGCTTTAAAATCTGAAAACCAGCTCGCCGACTTCAATGTAGAGCCAATTGACGATGACCGCTTACAAGCTTACACGACTACGCTAGATAGCTGGTTTGACGCCTCTATTCTCAAGACACTTGAAAAAGTGACAGGCCAAAAACGCAAGGAATGGCCCATCCCACTCCTGCGGATAGGCTTTGATACCCTAATCGACCACGTATCGCGACGTTCACATAGCGAAGCCTATGAGACCGGCTGGTGGATTGCTCTGGGCTATTGCATCCGTCCAGGTTTTGGCTCGCCACTCGATGACTTCCGTATGGAGCAACTCGAAACGCTCCTTGAAATAGGCTTTGCTCATTCGGAATCGAAGGCAGTCCAAGAGCAATCCCTCATCTGCTGGCGCCGCGCGGCAGCCGGACTTAACAAAACGTTGCAGTGCAATTTATATGATATTCATGTAAAGCAGGCCCTCGCTGGAACAAAGCGCGGCTTGGAAGCGGTTAAGTTGCTCGTGTCACTTGAACGTATCGAGATCGACCAAAAAACCCGAGTCGCTGAATTCTTGATCGGACAAATCGCTGAACCCAAGCCTTGGAACGCAGAAGCCTATCTGTGGTGCCTGCAACGCCTCCTGGCACGTCATCCCTTCCACGCCGGATCCGAATGCGTCATGCCGGCACGAGCCACTTTGGGTTACATCAATGAGATCCTTTCACGAGCCTCCACTCTCCCGAAGTCTTTCCTCGAACAGCTCTTGATCAATGCAGCGCGCATCACCAAAGATCCCGCGATAGATCTTCCTAAACCCGACCGCGATCGCTTGATTGAGCAGGCGCAAAGAATGGGTCTAGCAGCTTCAGCTCTGGAGCCCTTGAGAGAATTTGCACCCATCCGGCGCACGGAAATTCAACAACAATTCGGTGAAGCTCTGCCGGTAGGTTTGAGACTGATTTAGACGTTTATGTTCGCGGCATCGTGGCCGTGAAAAATGGCAGATATTCTCAATACGATAAGCAACCGTGAAGCTGGGACTACACTCAGCTTTTAGGGTAAGAATTTGTGAATTAGTTTATCGCTTAGAGACTGGCAATACCTCTGCATGCGTTTACGACTTTCATAATAGTTCAAATCGACATGCCAGAGATCCAGCGCGAAGCCTTTCCTCACTACCTGGGACTGAATCCCGATGAACAATCCATTTGCCTCAAGGAATTGGGTTTTAACGACCTCGCCGAGCTCATGGCGATACCCACCAAGGAGCGCCTTGAGTCCATGGATTTACCCAAAGGAGCCGATCTAGAAGGCACCTTATTAAGATTAAAGGAAATTGCCGGAAAAAACCGGACACGCCTCCACTTTTTAGGGGACGGCTTACCGGTTTGGAAAACTCAGAGTGTCGTGTCTCATGTATCAGGACTACGCAGACTCGCCACGGCTTACACACCCTATCAACCGGAACGCAGCCAGGGCACCCTGCTGACCCAATGGATTTACCAATGCCTGTTGTCACAGATAACTGGATTCGAAGCGGTCAACGCGTCTCTCTATGAAAGATCCACCGCAATATTTGAAGGCATCTGCTGCGCCCTCAGGTTGAAAAGAAAGACTTCGAAGGTGTGGATCTCCGAAGCGATTTACCCTGGTGATCGTGCAGTCATCGAAACCCTCGCACGCGACACAGATATCGAAATAGGCTGGGTGCCGGTGGACGCCCAGACCGGCAGAATCGACATCGCAACACTTGATACCCTAGGCATCGAGGCCACAGCAGCTCTCGTATTTCCTCAGATCAATACCTTCGGAAATCTTGAGGAAGTCGATGCGCTCACCAACTGGGCTCATACCAACCAACTGCTCGCTATCGCTATCATCGACCCCATGCTGCTCGCCACCGGCGGCCTCAAAGCTCCCGTTAATTTTGGAGAGAAAGGTGCAGATATTATCGTCGGCGAAGCACAGCACCTCGCCATAGGCCCCAACTTTGGCGGCCCAGGCTTGGGCCTTTTTGGCGTGCGTTTCAACGACCAGCAAAAATCACACATTCGTCAAACGCCCGGTCGGTTCGTAGGCGAAGGTAAGGATGTCGACGGGAAAGACTGTCATGTCATGGTTCTGTCGACGCGCGAACAACACATCCGCAGAGACAAGGCGACATCGAATATTTGTTCCAATCAAGCATTCCTCGCAACCTTGGCCGGAGCGGCGATGCTAGAGCGCGGTGAGAACGGATGGCAAAACGACGTCACTCAAGCCCGAGCTCAGGCTCAGATGATTGCTCAACAGCTTTCTGGACTCGACGGCGTGGACCTCGCTTTCCCAGAGACACCATTCTTCAACGAATTTACCGTCAAAATAAGCAAGCTGTCAGAGTTAGTGTTACAACAAGACGGCCTCATACCGGGGGTCGTGATCACCGAGCGCATCCCGAATGCTGAACCCGCTGCGATTTACCTAAAAATCAGCCTATCCGACATCCACGACGAGACGGATTGCACACGTTTGATCAGCCATTTCGAAAAGGTGTTTGCTCCAGCCCAGGGAGATCCTCTGCCAACGCCAGGGATTCCTGCTCATCTTATGCGCAGCGACGCGGTGGAGCTTCCGGAAATGACCCCAGAGGCTGTCAAAGACCTTTATAGTTCCTTCGACAGACTCAATATGGCACCCGAAGAAGCCTGCTACCCCTTGGGCTCCTGCACCATGAAGTATAACCCCTATCTCAATGAGTTAGCGGCTTCTCTTCCGGGATTCACCGAACTCCATCCTCAAGTCCCTCTCGAGGACGCGCAGGGTTGCCTGGAGGTACTTTGGGAAACGCAAGAATGGTTTCGGAAAATCACGGGATTAGCAGGCGTCACGACCCAGCCCGTAGCCGGAGCTCAGGGTGAGCTCGTTGGACTCAAACTATTCCAAGCTTACCACCGCGATCACAGCGCAACAGAACGGGATATAATCATCATCCCCAAATCAGCACATGGCACCAACTTCGCAACGGCAATCGTAGCGGGCTATCCAGACAAAAAGCTCAAGGATCGCCCCAGTGGCATCGCTCTGCTCAATGCAGATTCCACAGGCTGCGTCGACATGGGTCAGCTACAGGAGATCCTTGACCAACATGGCCCCCACATAGCCGGCATCATGGTGACCAACCCGAACACGGGTGGCGTCCTAGAGAAGAATTTCAGAAAAATGGCGGATGCCGTGCACGCTGTTGGTGGCCTTGTTTACATGGACGGAGCTAATATGAACGCGATCGCGGGCTGGCTCGATCTGAGTAAACTGGGTGTCGATGCCGTGCATAACAACACGCACAAGACTTGGTCGATCCCACACGGCGGCGGTGGCCCGGGCGATGCCTTTGTCGGTGTGTCTGAGCGCCTCGCGCCCTACCTGCCTGGTGTTCAAATAAACAAGAACGCAGACGGCAGTTTCACGCCCACACCCGCAGAGCACAGCATCGGCAGCGTGCACCGGCATTGGGGAAATTTTGCGCATAAGGTCCGCGCCTACACTTACCTGCTTAGATTGGGATCCGACGGCGTGCCCGCGATGTCGGCCAATGCTGTTCTCGCCGCGCGCACCCTCAAACGCTTGCTCAGTGATACGTTCCCGTTCCTTCCCGAAGGGACTGAAGACGTGCCACGGATGCATGAATTCATCATCACCTTACCTGAAGAGGATTTTCAAAAACTGGAAGCCGCCGGCATCGCCCGTGGCCAGGCCATCATGGGCTTTGGAAAATTGCTTCTAGATCTCGGATACCACGCACCGACCGTCGCCTTCCCAGAACCCTTGGGCCTTATGTTTGAACCGACTGAAAGTTATACCTTGGCCGAGCTAGAACGCCTCGCCCAAGCTGTCAAAACAGTGCGTGATTTATACCTCGAAGCTCCTGCTCTACTCGCTGGAGCCCCGTGGCTCATGCCTACCCGCCGTGTCGACGAAGTCGCCGCGAACCGTAACGTCGTCATGAGCCGCAACCTAAAGGAGGGCCTACCCCCCATCCCAGAGTTACAGCCAGACACCGAACGTCTGTTCGACCAGTCTATCGAGACACTCAAAGAAAGAATCAAAAACGCAGCAGCCAAACCAACCTGCGTGTGAGCTCTTAACAAAAACATCTCTGCAAATCTGAGTTATCTGTAGTTCATATTTTTTAACCACAGATTCCACGGATTTACACAGATAAGGTCCGGGAATTTGGTGATCTCATCCCAATCCGGAATTTGGAATAATTCCTCAGTTCTGGCAGACACAGTCCCAGCATCAGAATTTCCCATAGCGCTCGAAATGTCTGATTGTCTAATAAACATACATCAGCACTAAAAGCCCTATTCCAAGATATCTGTCCCCATCTGTGATGGTATGCGTCAATCATGCCAAAAAGATTTGTTAAGCATGGTGGCGTGTGAAGATAATCAGAACCG
>JABSRG010000025.1 GCA_013215165.1 Opitutales bacterium
AACTTCCCATTACCAAAGCAGGTAACGCCATGCTGCGCCGCCTCTTAGTCAACTGCTCCCAATACATCCTAGGCCCCTTCGGCCCGCCCAGCCATCTGCGCGAGGCCGGAGAGCGCATCTCCCAAGGCCCAGGTAAAAACGCCCGCAAACGCGCCGTGGTCGCCGTAGCGCGCAAGCTTGCCGTAGTCCTCATGAAGCTGCTCAAAACACCTGGGGCAACATACGAACCCTATCCAGGACGCCCTCTATCTGGAGCAATGGCTGCCTGAGTAACCCGCACTGAATTGAATCCGGAAATCTCAACCAGCTAGCAGCAGACCTGTCATGAGACTTTGGATCCAAAAAAGTCCCGTCCAAGCGACTGCGATGCACCGCCCGCATTGACACCGTCGACTCAACCAACCAGACACCGTCATATACGAATGCGTGAACAAGAAGGCAGCGCTTGAGACAGGACTCCTTTCTGCACCGAAGCCTGGTAAGCTTCATAAAAGAGTGTCCCGCTCAGCGGGAGAAGTCAGACTGACTTGGACTCTTCAATCAAGACCAACTTCTGCTTGCGACTAAACCTTATAACCATCACACAAAGTTGAAACTTTGAATCTAATTGACAAACCCGCCTTCTCATGGAAGGCGTAGTAGCAGACACCGATTAGGGCTACGCGCGTGGCATTTTAGCTCAAGGGGCTGACGGTGTGGTTGCATGTTGAATAACCTTGTCATCGGTGACACTTATACTTTGCGTTGGAAAAATGTTGAAAATGCGGAGAAGTGATACTCTAGTGTCACTATGAAGGTCGAGTTAGTTACTACACTTAAAAGGCAGGCAACTCAGATATTGAAGGGACTGGGAGAAGATCGAGAGCCTATTCTTATTACTGAGCACGGGATACCCAAGGCGTATCTCGTTGATACAGAGGATTTTGAGAGTCAGAAGGAGCGAATTAAGTTACTCGAAGGATTGGCACGAGGCGAGCGCGCATATCAAGAAGGAAGAGTTATTTCCTCCGGTGATGCGAAGAAGAGGATGTCTCGATGGCTCAAGTAATCTGGACTGACCCGGCACTTCAGAATCTCGACGAAATTGCAGATAATATCGCACTCGAAAATCTCGAAGCAGCCAAGAAGTTGGTGAGTTTGGTCTTTCAGAGAACTGATCTTTTAGGAAGCGTTCCTTTGATGGGGAACGTGCCGGATGAACTGAAGGGGACCTTATATCGGAGATTGGTGATTTGGGTTCTTTACCTGTATTACCGTATCGATGAAGGTAGGGTCATTATTATTCACCTTCGCAGAGCTGAGAGAGAATTTAGCCTTGAGGATATTGAAGAAGGAGAATCCCAAGCTTAAGTTTCCAACAAGCCGGGAGAGGTAACAGTGATTGTGTGCCGCGTGGCTTATAGTATGGAAAATTGGATAAACGATTAGGTCGCAGTCGAAGAACCTTGCCATCGGTGCACCTGCCTTCAACGGTCTGCCCGATATGATAATTCCAGTGGCAATGTTAATCAAGATTCTTGTGGTCATTGCTGGACTGGTGTCATTTTTCACAAAGGAGTTTGAATTTGCAGTGATTGCTGCAGTGATCGGAACAGTAGTGAACTGTTTCTGGCTGCTGTGGAGAGTTTTCACATAAGCCGAATCTGAGAGAATCGAGAAATGAAGAAGTCGTTATTATATGTTGAGTTGAAGTCTGGCTTCTCAGACGACGGTCCGGCTTGGATTGGGAATGGCGAGTTTTCGAAGTCGGGGAGGACCATATACTTCAATAATCTAGCATTTCAGTCATTGAAAGGGGCCGGCGTTGGTGCGAATTACTACAATCTGGAAGACGGTGACGAATACTGGATATCTGGAGTCAAGAAGACTGGGTCTGATCGGCACTGGGCTGGACGAGGTATTGTCGAGATTGATCGATCAGTAGTGGATGAGTTTTATGCGCTTACTGAGCTGAAGGATCTGCCGAAGAGCGAATATGTTGTGGTAGATCTAGCTGTTGGAAATGTGAGGGAGAGGATATTGGAGCAGCAGAACTCCTAGAGGTCCACTGTCCGAAACGACAGAACCAGAATTAATGAGAAGGCGGCACAGAATCTGATCCCTTCTCATCATGGAAAACGCTAATAAAGACACCCACACCCTCGGCCTCGATCTTGGAAACGCTACGCATGCCTTATGCGTTTTAAATTCCATCGGAGATATCGTCTAAGAGAGCACGATAGCCAACGAGAAAGAAGCTCTCTCCTGTCTGTCAGCGCGCTATCCCAGCTCCACTATAGTCATGGAAGCAGGAACCCACAGCCCTTGGATAAGCCGTCTTCTCGAAGCAGCCGGGCATCGGGTGATCGTTGCCAACCCAAGGAAAGTCCGGGCGATATACACCGCCGACAATAAGACTGATCGCAAGGATGCAGAGATGCTCGCTAGAATGGTTGCTCGTCTGCCCAACAAGCGGGCACCCTCCTCGTCACCCTTGCGCCATCTATGCACTCTCGTGCTCCGTGCGCGCATGGACGCAAAACTCCTCTATCCCATTCGACACGGCAGTGAGGCGTCACAAAAAGCCTTTATGATTCTCAAATCACGCGATGCGCTAGTGCGCAGCCGCGTCAGCCTCATCAACGGTGTCCGTTCCTTACTCAAAAGCATCGGAATGATCCTTCCCTCTGGATGGAGCGCCGCCTGTTTCGCGCGCAAAGCCCGGGAACACCTCGACGACGATCATACACGTTTGGTGGATGCTATGCTTGAGTGCATCCTGGTCCACACTGAGGAAATACGCCTGCTAGATAAACGGATTACCGCAATGATTGAGGACACATATCCAGATGCTCAACGTCTACAAAGTGTCGGTGGCGTCGGCCCCATAACAGCTCTAGCTTTTATCCTCACTGTAGACGATCCTGACCGCTTCAACAAAGCCCGAGACATCGGTCCGTTTTTGGGTATGACGCCGCGTCGTGATCAATCTGGAGATTGTGACAAGCAACTCCCGATCACCAAAGCAGGCAATGCGATGCTACGCCGTCTCTTAGTCAATTGCGCTACCGGTGGTTCAGTGAAATGTCGAATCCCTATGGGATGGCTGTGGTTTCATTCTAATTCATGCCGGAACTTTTACCAAGTCTTCCGCCATGTTACGGATGCGCCCGTAGTCGCGCTTACCTGTTGCGAGGAGAGGGATCTCTGGGACATGGATGAAGGCCTGCAAATCCGGTTTCCAAAGATTGGGTAGCGGCAGGTTTAGGAGCTGTTGCCTCAATAGCTCAGTTTCGGGTATGGGCTCCGAAACAAGAACGATGAGGCGTTCTCCTTTTGAAGTATCTGGAATGGCAGTCACCGCGATATGCGTAGCGTCAACTCCGATTGCTGAACTCAGGGCTTCTTCGACGCCCCCGAGCGGCACCATCTCTCCTCCAAGCTTAGCAAAGCGAGCGATGCGGTCGGTGATAAATAGAAAACCATCTGCATCAAGATAGCCAATATCGCCCGTGTTATACCAGCCATCCTCTAAGGCGTTTGCAGTCAATTCTGGCTGATGTAGGTAGCCTTGCATCGTATTAGGCCCTTTGACGCGGATGAGCCCGCGCTCGCCGGTTTGTTTGGCTGTCTTTGATTCGGGGTCGATGATTTGTAGGGCGACGCCTGGTATGGCACGTCCGACACTTCCGGGTTTGGACCCGATCTCATGGAGCCCATCGATGGTATGGTTCGGCAGACTTATCGTGGTGATGGGCGAGAGCTCGGTGGCTCCGTAACCTTGGAGCGGACGGATGCCGTATTTCTCCTCAAAACTGTCAGCCAGCTCCTCCGAGAGCCGTTCGGCTGAAGAAAAAACCCAACGCAATGAAGCGAACTGATCAGAGGTGACGCGGCGCTGATAAGCATTTAGGAATGTCGGAGTTGAGAGCAAAATGGTCGCTCGCTCTTCTTGGACTAATTGGCCTACGCGGCGCGTATCCAAGGGATTGTTATGATAGGTCGTTGAGATGCCATTGATGAGCGGACACCAGAGTGTGGCCGTAAAACCAAATGAGTGGAAGAATGGAAGGGTTCCGCATACCTTGTCTTCTGTCTGAGCGTTAAGTACAGAGCCGAAACTTTCGGCGTTGGACAGGATGTTTCGGTGAGATAAACACACACCCTTGGGAGCTCGTGTCGAACCGCTGGTAAATAGGATTGCGGCAGTATCATCAGAGTTTGATGTCGTCTGATTGAGAAGAAAGCGTTGCGGGAGAAAACGCGCCCGAAGGTAAGCCTCTAAACGCTGTCGCTTCGTCACCGATCTGAGGAGTTCCTCGACATACAGAACGCGGATGGACGCGGGAATGCCATCAGGAAGTGGCATCGCCCGGGCAGTGACGATCCAGCGGATCTTGGCTTGGCTCACAGCAGAAGCAATGTGATCGGAACCAGCTCTAAAATTTATATTTACTGGAATGCGGCCAGTAAATGAGATGGCTAGGTTGGCCAAGGCGCCGCCTACAGACGCAGGAAGCAAGATTCCAATGTGCTGTGCCTGGCCTTCGAAGCGTTCGAGTAGGTTTTTCTTCAATAAGAGCGTCGCCGTGAGTGCCTCGCTGTAGTTGAGCTGCTTGCCGGAGCTATCGGAAATGCACGGAGCGTTTGGAGATTTGCGTGCCTGCGATAGGAAAGCGGCAGGTAAATTTTTGTAGGAAGTCTTGGCGGTATTCGCTTGATCTGCTGCAAGTTGAGATATGGCTGCAGCGATGTCCCCCGGTTGTGACTGTGTGGGTAGTTGGGCGCCGAATGAAACAGATACAATGCGAGATCTGTCTGTCCAGGGTCGGATTGCAGGCAATCCAGAAGAATAGGTCGTGTGGCTCCCCCAGATTCCTTGGATCGAGACGGGAATGATCGGAGCATGGGTTCCCTTGACGATCCGGGTGAAACCAGATTTGAGGGGCAACATTAGGTTCCGTCTGGAGAGATGGCCTTCCGCAAAGATGCCAACCAGTTCGCCGTCGACCAATGCTTGGCGAGCGGTTTTTAGGGAGTGTATCAGCTTTTTGGGGTTTTCGCTTTCGTGGATGAGAATCACGCGAGCGAGGTCGCATATCCAACGGGTGAACCATCCCGAGTTCTCATAGAAATCGCGTGACATGATCAGTCGGATGCGGCGCGGTTGGGCGCTGGTGAGAAAGACGGCATCTAAGAGAGACACGTGATTACTCACAATTAATGCCGGTCCTTCGGCAGGGATGTTCTCAATTCCATGGTGTCGGATGGTGTAGAAGCAACGTGCTACTAGGCTGATGATCAGGCGTGCCAGGAAATCTGGAATCGTTCTTACCGTGAGATAGACGAGTCCCAAAGCGAGTATACTTAGAGCCACAAAACGATCTGCCGACGCCAATGTAGTCTGTGTATCGCTCAGATAGAGAACGGGGGAAGCTGCGAAAATTGCGATCCAGTTCAAAAGGCCGGAAATACCAATGATGGTGCCGAGGTTAGCATTCGGGCTCCGTTGTTGAATAAACGCATGCAGGGGCACCGTCATGCAGCCAGCAGCAACGCCGATTAGGAACAGAAACAGGCAGGTTGCCCAGATACTTTGACTGCCCACCGAACCGAGTAGAAATAATCCCATAGCAATGCCCAGTGCGCCCAAGGGAACAGCACCGAATTCCGTAGCATGGCGGCTCAGCCGGCCAACCAGTAAGGAGCCCGTCCCTATACCCAAAGCAATGATCAGGAGAGTTACTCCAGACTGTTCATCCGATAAACCTAGGTGCTCTTTTCCAAAATCGATAACGTTGAGTTGGGTGAAGGCTGCGAAAAATGAAAAACATGCGAGGCCAATGATCGCGAGTAGGAGCCACCGGTCCTGGCGAATGATTGAAATACTCTCTCTAAAGCCGGATCTGGATCTGAGGCTTTCTCGAGGGCCGCCTATCAGTGCCTTGTCGAGTTGAGTTGCGGCGAAAAAACCTACGATAGATATACCAAAGCAGCCCAATGCTGCGACATGATAAGCTGCGCCGCTGAGCGCTGTAAAAGCCGGAGCTAATGCCACTCCTGCAATGATTGCGAGGTAAGTAAGTGTCTGAAGGTGGCTATTGGTTCGGGTGATATCGCGCGCGGCGACAATTTCTGGGACGAGTCCATATTTTGAAGGGCCAAACAAAGCACTTTGCGTCGACATCAGAAGCATCGTTGCGAAGAGCATCGGCACGCTCTCAGTTGCCAGTGCTGCGATACCGAGGCCCATGATTATCAACTCTGCCTGTTTGAGCCTTAAAATTATTTTTGATTTACTGACCCGATCAGCAAGATATCCGCCCAGTGATGTGAATCCTATAAAGGGGAGGGCAAAGACAGCACCGACAAGGGCGAGGATTCGAGTCCGTTCATCAGGTCCATGCCATGAAAAAAGGGCGAAGAGGGCGATGAGCTTGAAGAGGTTATCGTTTAGAGCTCCTGAGATTTGGACGGTCTGGTGCCAGCGGATAGCGTTATGCGAGGGATTGTTTATTTCCATAATGACAATTAAATTGCCGTTAAGATTTATACGACAATAATAATGTCAATATGTAATTGAAAATATTATTGTCGTTATTCTGAGCATACTAGACATTCGGGTATGCAAGAACGATTACCGGTCGAAGATGTTGTCCATCTCACACAGGCAGTGCGGCGTGCTTACCATAGATTCCGACACTTGTCGGATCAGTTGCATGGTGATTTGGGAATTACCGGCCCCAAGCGCGCATTGCTCCTATTGCTTGCTGAAAACGGCCCCATGACCGTGCCAGCGCTTGCCGGTGAACGCTTTGTCAGTCGACAGATTATCCAGACTCAGATCAACCAGCTTCTGAGTGCCAAGCTTGTTGAGGCCCAAGAAAATCCGCATCACAAACGTTCGCAATTGATCGCTCTATCGGAGGGTGGAGAGCAAATGATCCAAAGCATGATGCAGCGAGAACATGGCTACATTAACCAGCTCTCCGAAGTCCCATCGCTCGAAGCGATCCGGACGACCTGCGATGTCTTGGATTATCTCTACACGGATTTAAAAGACCCCGAGTAATACGTGTCATTTGAGCGTAGGGTAATGGCGACGGCCATTGCTTTACTTGAGCTTTGATCCGCTCAATGGCAATCGCTCTTGCGATCACCCTACAAAATATCAGTGGACCCGATCTTGCTAGTCGTCGAGCCCCATGACTTCTTCAGCGAATTCATCCATCTTCTCATAAGCCCGTTTTGCGGTGCGCTCGTGGTAGATCGATGCACCTGGATTGTTGGCATATGGGTTGGTGAACGAATGGACGGCTCCTCCGTAGGACACGAGTTGCCAGTCTACTCCGGCAGCGCGCATTTCTTCTTCGAATCCATTTACTTGTTCCTTTGGAACATAGGGATCATCAGCACCGTGTAGAACCATCACAGGGACTTGAATGTTCTGAGCAATTGCTGGATCTGGAGTATCGAGGTTGCCATGAAACGAGACAACGCCCTTAACATCTTTGGTTCCACTGCGGGCTAGCTCAAGGACGGTGCCTCCGCCGAAGCAGAACCCTATGGCTAGGATGTTCTCACCATCAATCGGATGTGATCCAGATAGAGCAGCAAATTGGTTGACCGCTTCTTGAGCTCGGCGTCGCATGAGCGCGCGATCTCCACGGACGAAGCCGGCCGCTGCCCCAGCTTCTGAGGCATTATTGGGGCGTATATCGACGCCATACATATCGACGACGAACACTGCAAATTCATCATCTGCTAAGAGTCGTGCGCGTTCCGTCGCTCGCTCGCCCGGCCCCATCCAGTTGGGAACCATGAGGATCCCTGGTAGGGATGCGTCTTTGGCTGTGTCTTGTGCGTAGACGACCGTCGCTTCAAAGGTGGTTTCCTCGAAGACATAGGTGAAGGTCTTTTCTATAAAGTCTGCGTGTAAAGCAGACGCTGCGATCAGGGACAGGGCGATGAGCTGTTTCATTCTATCTATACGATTTTCAATGTTCGTGGGGATAGTATTTTTCGAGAGTAGCGACTGCTTGTTTTAGCTCTAGAGCAAATTTTTCATCGGCATTCTGTTTGGCCTTCATCGCCGCAAGAATCACCGCGTGGTGTTCTTGCAAACGTATAGCATAGTCCTCTTGAGATGGCTTGACCCGCTGTGTCAGAAAATAGTCGCCCATCGTTTCGATAATTTTTTGAGCATGAGATTCTTTATTCATGACCCAACGAACAATCTGTTGTTGGGACTGAATGTCAGCTTTTCCATCGAGTTCAGCGAGCATTGTGGTGGCTTTTTCGACTGTTACTGCGTCCTCATACATGGCATGGACGCGGGCTGCATCGTCATAAATGCCACAGGGAACCTGGCAGTGACCGAGAACGTTATGTGAAGTTACTGCGGTCAAAGCCGCGAGTGAGACTATTGCTAATAGTATGCGCATATCATTTATATCTTGAGGTGGGTGATAGTGGCTATGGAGATAAATTTTTTAGGCTCTAGCGTGAGCGCTGCTTCATACGAGACCAGCGCGTGTGAGCAGTGCCTCTGGGTCCGGGTCCCGGCCCATGAAGTCATAAAAGAGCTTCTCAGGTGCTTCGCTATTTCCTTTGGCTAGGATTTTATTACGAAAATCGAGCCCGGTTTGCTGGTTGAGGATGCCGTCTTCTTTGAATTTCGAAAACGCGTCCGCATCCAGCACTTCTGCCCATTTATATGAATAGTAACCAGCTGCATAGCCAACTGAGCTGCCAAAAATATGTGTGAATCGTGGCGCAATGTAAGGAGATTTTGTAGCCAGTTGAGGGGTATAGCCGTCGAGTATGCTATCTAGTGTAGCGTCGAGATCCTCGATGTCGTCGCCCTGATATTTGATGTGGAGGTCAAGGTCCATTTTGCCGAATGAGAGCTGGCGCATCGTAATAGCTGCAGATTGGAAATTGCGCGCTTTGAGCATCTTTTCGAATAAGTCGTCTGGGATGGGCTCGTCAGTGTCTACATGCCGTGCGAAACGATCGAGGCTCTCTCGCTCCCAACACCAATTTTCCATAATTTGAGAGGGAAGCTCTACGAAGTCCCATGCGACGTTAACGCCATTGAGAGATGGGACAGTTACTTCGCCACAGATATGATGTAAGAGGTGGCCGAACTCATGAAACACGGTCTCGACCTCGTTATGGGTGAGACAGGCTGGACGACCGGCTACGGATGGCGTCATATTTCCGCAAATTAAGCCGAGGTGTGGAGTGTCCTGGTTCTCTGTGCCACGTTCGCCGGTATAAAGGTAGTTCATCCAAGCGCCCCCGCGCTTTGATTCTCGAGGATACCAGTCTGCATAGAAAGAACCCAAATGGCGACCTGAGGCCTTATCCTGAACCGAGTAAAATTGAACATCCTTATCCCAGACTTCAGGTGTAGTGTTCTCGGAGGCAGGCTCTTCTCGGCATTCGCTTTCGACCTCCTTGATGGCGATTCCAAATAAATCCTCGGCCAAAGAGAAAAGGCCATAAATCACCTTATTCATTGGGAAATAAGGGCGTAATTCTTCCTTGTCGAAGGCGTATTGGGCGCGCCGTTGCTTTTCCGACCAGTAAGATATGTCCCAAGGCTCAAGAGGCGTGGGTCCCCTAAACACCTGAAGGTCAGCGTAGTCGTTTCTAAAGGCATCTGCCACGCGACTATGAAGATTCTCGACGAAATTGAGCGCCGATTCTCCACTTTTAGCCATGCGCCGCGCTAACACCAATTCCGCAAAATTTTCTTTTCCTAAGAGCCGCGCTTTTTGTTGCCTAAGAGATAAAATCTCGGTGACCAGCGGGATGTTGTTTGTCTCTCCCTCGCGGGCTACTTTACTGAAGGCTCCCCATACTTCTTTCCGTAGCTCCTCGGAGTCTGCGTATTGCATGACGGGCATGTAGCTCGGAGCCTGGAGGGTAAAACGATAAGCAGGTTCGCTCGCAGTGCCATGTCCCTTATTTTCAGCGTCCTGCTGTGCCGCTTCGAGGGCCGACCTGGGCAAGCCCGAGAGCAAGGCTGCGTCGGTGATTATTTTCTCCCAGGCGTTGGTCGCATCGAGAACGTTTTCTGAAAACTTTTGGGTCGTAGCTGCAAGCTGCTGATTGATAGCTGCTACCTTTTTCTTTTCGTCGTTTGGGAGATCTGCCCCTTGCTCCTGGAAATCAATGACTGTCTCTTCCAAGAGGCGCATTTCTACGGGCGAAAGTAATGCAGTGTCAGTGTTGTCACGGGCATAGCGTACGCGCTTCCAGAGGTCGCTATTCAACGATATATGCGAGAAAAAATTGGATACCTTAGGAAGCATGCCATTGTAGGCCTCGCGTAATTCTGGAGAGTTCAGCACTGAATCCAGATGTCCGACTTTTCCCCACGCTTCCGAAAGAGCGCGTGTGGCATGCTCCAATCCAATGATCACGTTTTGGAATGTCGCATCTTCGAGGGGTAGGCCGGCCAGGCGGTCGATTTCCTGTTGAGCGGCCTCAAGCGCTTGTTGAATGTCGGGCTCGATATGCTGGGGTTTGAGTTCCGACCAGCGGATGTGGAATGAGGTATCAAGAAAAGGGTGCTCGGTAGACATATAAAAAGATAGTTATAAGAGGAATGGATTGAGCAAAACGGAACGTCAATTTGAGGGTATCACTCGCCAAAATTTATCGGAAGGCTTTGGTCGGTGAAAGAAAACATCCTCAAATGATTGGAAAAGGACTTACAGGACAAATCTGATCATATTAGGTTCTTATCTAGATGAACTCACCAGCAAGGCAAATTTTCAGCTATTTCGACGCATCAAATCAACGCGATTTCGAAGCAATCGAAGCGATGCTATATGATGAAATTGAGTATAATTCAGATAATGCTGGCTCTCATCGAGGTAAGGAAACTGTGCTTGAGATGATGCATGGCTTTTTCGCCCAGTTCTCTGAGATTACCTGGACTATCGATGCACTGCTGAATGATACAGAGCAGTCGGCCGAGGTCGCTTTTACATGCCGTGCCACACGAGTAGATGGCTCTACTCTATTGCGTCGAGGTTACGAATCAGTCGAACTCTGCGATGGCAAAATCAGCCGGATCGTTGTCAGGAGTCAAAGCTAGGGTGTGACTAGGAGCACTGATTGAGGTCATTGTTAACCTAACTTTAACGGGCTCCTTTGGATCCGGCGAGATTGCTGAATTTAAATTCGTCCTTGCTCGAAACGTAAGCCGAAGTCATGTATTTACTTATGCCTACGCCCAGGTGGCGGAATTGGTAGACGCAGGAGACTCAAAATCTCCCGCCCGCAAGGGCGTGCGGGTTCGATTCCCGCCCTGGGTACCAGCTCAAATAGACAGGTTTCAAGTCAGTTGAGTTTCTAAAAGCGTAGGCAAAATAAGGGTGCGGGAGGCGAACCCGCAGCGGGTTTGACGGAGCGAATAAAATGAGTGGAGATGGGACGCCGGTAGGTGGTCTCGACCCTGTCGAGATGAGCTTAAGCTCACCATTCCCGCCCTGGGTACCAGCTCACATAGACAGGTTTTAAGTCAGTTGAGTGTCTAAAAGCGTAGGCGAATGAGAGGATTTGGAACTTGCTTGTAGCGGGGCCGCTCTGTTGGCTCGTGGGTTTTGGTGATATTAGAACAACAGCGCATGCGCCCCGACAGAGCGACGTGGCTAACGCTAGCTCCGTCATGAAAAAAGTCGGCTTTTAGGAAGAAAATACCTCCTTTCGCTGGTAATGATACGGAGGATGTCTTTAGTCGACGTCGATGTCTGATTCGAGAACCCCAATTATCCGAATGAGCGGCGTGGAAAAATTCTACGGAGATTTTCAGGCTCTAAAAGGTGTCAGTCTTGAGGTGGAGGAGGGCGAGCGTATTGTGATTTGTGGTCCGTCAGGGTCAGGTAAGTCGACGCTGATCCGTTGTATCAACTTCCTTGAGGTGCCGGATGTGGGCAGCATTTTTATCAAAAGCAGCCCGGTGAAATTTCGTGATGCTGAGATCCAAGCAGTGCGTGCCGAGGTGGGTATGGTATTTCAACAGTTCAACCTCTTTCCCCATCTGAGTGTCTTGGATAACCTGACGTTGGCACCCCGCAAAGTGAAGGGTCTCAATAGAGACAGCGCTGAGAAAAAAGCGATGGCTTTACTGGATCGTGTCAAGATTTCAGATCAAGCCCAGAAATTACCCGGGCAGCTGTCCGGTGGACAGCAGCAGCGTGCTGCGATTGCGCGAAGTTTGTGTATGGAGCCCAAGGTCATGCTGTTTGATGAGCCGACTTCGGCACTGGATCCTGAAATGATTTTTGAGGTGCTGGAAGTGATGCGTGATTTAGCCAGTCAGGGTATGACTATGATCTGTGTGACACACGAAATGGGCTTTGCGCGGGAGGTAGCAGATCGTGTGGTGTTTATGGATCATGGGGAAATCGTTGAGGACCGGTCGCCTCAGGATTTTTTTGGTAAACCCAACTCACAGCGCGCCAAGGAATTTCTCAGTCGTGTTCTAGATCATGGCTAAGCAGCAGAGCAGAGGATCAATTTTTTGGCAAGGATGGCTCCCATTGGGTGTGTTAGGTGCCGTTTTGCTTTGGATGATTCTGCAAGGGGCTGGTGCGTTGAATTATACATGGCAGTGGGAGCGTGTGCCTGAAACACTGCTTATCATTGATGACGAAGGTGTGTATCCAGGGAATTTGTTATTTGGGCTGGGGGAGACCCTCAAAATATCAACACTGAGTATTGTTTTGGCTCTACCCGTTGGCGTCTTGCTCGCAGGGGCACAGCGCAGTGTTTTCTACTCCCTACGTGTCCCGGCATACGGTTTCTTCTCAGTCGTCCGAAACACGCCTTTATTGGTCCAACTGTATGTGTTTTATTTTATTTTTGGGCCGGTGATGGGCTTGGATCGTCTCTGGGTGGCTGTGGGCGGGTTGGTTGCTTTTCAGGGTGCCTATTTAGCGCCGATCATTCTCAGTGGATTCGATGCGATTCCGAAAGGGCAGGCTGAGGCTGCGGCAGCCTTGGGTCTGGGCAGGGTGGATGTCCTCCTGAAGGTGCTCTTCCCTCAAGCGATCAGGATCTTGCTACCGGCATTGACCAACGAAGCGGTGAATCTAATCAAAAACTCGGCGTTACTGAGTGCCGTCTCAATTTTTGAGGTCGTTACTGAGGGCAAGGATATCATTGCCGATACGTTTATGAGTTTTGAGATTTGGCTAACGATAGGTGCCCTTTACTTGTGTATTAATATCCCATTGTCGGTGGCAGCTCAATTGCTTGAGACTAAATGGAGAACCGCCTGACAGATTTTTGATATGAAACGATTTATTCTTCTTTTGCTTACGTTCACTTTGGCATCAGCTCCGTTTGTGTTCTCTCAGACTATCTGGGAAAAGGTTCAAGATCGCGGGACGTTGCGCGTAGGGATGTCGACCTTTGTTCCCTGGGCCATGCGCGATAAGGCAGGTAACTTAATCGGATTTGAGATCGATGTGGCCAAGCAGTTTGCTGAGGATCATGGACTGGAGATTGAGTTCGTGCCTACGGCTTGGGATGGGATCATTCCGGCCCTGCTCGCGAGCAAATTTGACGTCATTATTGGAGGTATGACCATTACTCCAGAACGTCAAAATACAGTGGATTTCTCGGACCCGTATGCTTTGGGCGGAGTCAATATCGCTGCTCATACTGAGAAGGCTAAAGGGTTCGAAATGGATGATTTTAACTCGCGTCGCGTCACTTTGACCGCACGGCGAGGAACGACAGCTGCTGAGGCCGCGAAAGAACTTTTTCCGAAAGCGCGGCTAAGACAATTTGATGATGACACTCAAGCGTTTCAGGAAGTCTTGAATGGTCGTGCCCATGCGGCACTGGCATCGAGTCCCAAGCCGGAGCATCAAACGGTGAGAAACAGCGATACGCTCTATCTTCCTTTTGACGCGCTGTTGTTTGAAGGGGGTGAGGGCATGGCTTTTGTCAAGAAAGAGCCTGAGACCATAGCAGTGTTTAATACTTGGATTGAAAAGCGGTTAGCGGATGGTTGGTTGAAGGAACGGCGTCATTACTGGTTTGGCACACTGGATTGGGCGGACCAAACCCATGCAGAGTAGGTCGGTGTCTCCGCTGGCCCGTCGGCTGGATTGGGCGTTTTTGGCGCTGCTTGCTCTCGTGGCTGTTGTTTTTGTCCATCGGGCTCTCAGCACATTCAATTACGATTGGAATTGGGGACGCGCATGGGAGTTCATCTCAACACCTAATGAGCGGTTTCTCGGCTGGTCCTACTTCGGTTTTGCAATTCTCAATACAGTCAAAGTTTGTCTGCTAACGGCGATCTTTGCGCTGTTGGGTGGGGCGTTAGTGGGGGTGATGCGAACGAGCCGAGTCCCATTTTTTAGTCTCATGAGCGCTAGCTATGTTTATGGCATGCGTAATATTCCACCGCTCGTTTTTATTTTTATTTTCTATTTCTTTATTACTCCACAGATCCTGTTGCTTCTACCCTTGGAGGGGCTCAAGGGAATGTTGGAGGGTCGCGAGCTACTACAGTTTCTTTTGGTTCAGCCTGCGTTGCTCGAGAATATGCTCGCTGCAATCTTGAGTCTTGCGGTCTTGGAAGGCGCATTTGTGGCGGAAGTGGTGCGGGGTGGTTTTCAGGCGGTACCCAAGGGGCAGGGGGAGGCCGCTGAAGCTCTGGGGCTTTCGGCTTGGCAGAAGCTTCGGTTTGTTTTGTTCCCGCAAGTGCTCAGGGTCGTTGTGCCTCAGCTGGGAAACATTCTAGTCTCGATCGTCAAAAACACTGCGATCGTATCCTTAATCAGTGTGCAAGAACTGACCTTTGCTGCCCAAGAGATGGCTAATTCGTCTTCGCTTGTATTCGAGATCTGGTTGATTACAGCAGCGATTTATTGGGTGCTATGTGTGGCGATAGAGCGTGCTTTTAAACTACTCACGCAAACAAGAAAATCGAATGCTTGAGCTGGAAGCGTCGTCTTTGATGCGATCCATATTTTTTACCACTTTGAGTAGCTCGCGCTGCTAAAGTCGTAGATAAAGGCATGTGCGGTGTTATCGACGTAGATGTATTTCCAACTTTGGTCTGACCAATCAAACAGGTAATTGCCGAAGCTTTTCTCAGTGTAGAACCAGCCGCGTGTCGGTGAGTAGAGCGAAACCTTTTCTCCAACGACTGAGTCGATGAATAGCCATCCAAGCGGTTTTGAATAGAGCCATTCACCTGAGCGCGTATATAGTCCAAATAGATCTGATAGCATCCAACCATCGACGATTTTGATGTCTGCATCGAAGACCCTCGGAGTAACTGTGATCGGGAGGAGTGTTTCCACACTTTCACCGGTTTCCAAGTCGTTGTAGGTTACTTTAAACAGAGCGCGTTGCTCATCTTCGGCCGTTTGTTTGAGATAAAGCGAGGCTGACTCAGATTCCCAATTTGTGTAGCTAAACGATGCTTCTCCAGCTAGGATTTCGACAGATACAGGAACGCTTTTTGCGAGAATTTGCGCGGGTCGAAGAGTCACTTCCTCAGCCGATGCCGCAACGCGCGTTGCCTGGACGTTCGAATCGCGCAGAGAAATGAAAATGTCCACGGTCGCACTTAGGTTGTCGCTGTCTTTCGCCTGGATCTGCATGTCCAGAATACCTCGAATGGACTGATCAAATGTGAATGAAAGCATCCCAGTATCGGAATCGAATGCTATCGTGCGATAGATGAAAGGATTCGAATTGCGAATTATCGAATATGAGAGGTTCTCAGAGCCGTTATCTCTATCTTCGAAAATATCGAAGAGATTAAGGGATAGGCTCCTATCTCCTTCGTTGAGAAGACTTTCAGAAAACCCGGAGGAGGTCGGGGCGATTTGCGTATCGAAGACGACAAGGGTGTATGTCTTCTCGGCTATATTGACACCATCATCAGCGATCACTTTGAAGGTGTGAGACCCAATGTCTTCAACAGCTGGCTCGATAACGAGCTCAAGGCTTTCAGAGGTCCTCGTTGCAGTTACCTCACTCAAATTTCCAACTTGGATAAAGTCAGGCAAGTCTTCGAAGCGAATTGAAACAATATCCGAATCATCATCGATTTTAATCTCTGCCTCGGTGGTCTGAAGCTCAGGAACGCGCGCTGGTATGGTATCAGAGATGATCGGCGGGGTATTGGGGTCCTCGGTTTCAATCGGATCTTCAGTTTCGACGGGCTCTTCATTTTGCGGAGCCGCCACGATATTGACCTTGAATGATGTCTGCGCGATCAGGTTTGAGGTGGTCGAATCGAACCCGGAGACCTCGATCGTATACTGTGTCGGTGCCTGTCCGCTTGCAGAGTCGTAGGAGATGACACCCCCGTCTCGGTATTGATCTGAAAGCCGTTCTCAAGCGATGTGCTATCAATGGTATAGACGACGGTTCCGGCTGAGGTGGCATTGGCTCTGATGCTGAGAGAATTTCCTTCCAAGACTGTTTGATCCGCGATGGGATCAATCGTGATTTCGCCTTGCACAGTGAGATTGAAGGTTTCCGTATCGGCGCCATCTTCGTCATCTGTGACCGTTACGGTAATTGCATAAGTTTGGCCCACATTTGAAATATCTGGCGTGAATTGAATGCGTCCCGAATTGGATCCAATGATGATACCTGGATTGCTGGGCGAAACACTAATTGAAAAAGAGAGGTCTTCTTCGGAGTCGTCTGGGTCAGATACCGATACGTTGAAGTCTATGGGGGTGTTTCTTGGTAGGTTTAAATCCGGAATCTCGACGATGCTGGGGATGTCATTAACTGGGGTAATTGAAAGTGAGGTGAAATTGCTAGATCCGAGGGCGGCACCATCATAAACGAAAAACGTGATCTCTTTGGAGGATGGCGGGGTGTCGTCGGTGCTGTTGAAGAAGATTGCTCTTCCTAGGTCACTGATTTGGATATCTGTGACGATCGATTCGAAGTTGAACACTAGCATCTCGTCCTCGCTGACACGGTTCTTCGAAAAGGTCGCGATTTGCTGAGTTTGGTGAAAGACACTGTTCCCACTTATTGAAATATCGCTTGTATCCTGGATGAATAAGGAGTCTTCGGAGGATGGATTATTTGTTATCTGAACCTTGAGCTGACCCAGACCTAAATCAAAATCTGAATCTGCGACGGCAAAGGATGGTGAGACTTTCACTGCATCTCCGTCCTCGGTGAAGAGAAGGGAAGTGTCGGTTGTGACTACTGGAGCGGTGGAAAGGAGCAACACACCATCATTCACTGTTATGGTGAACGGCGTAGAGTCCGAGGGTGAAGACTCTCCTAATTCGGCATTGTCCACAACGGTGATCAAGACATCAAATTCACCAACATCGATCGTGGACGGCACCCAGTTCAATTGCCCGGTCGATGAATTAAATGAAAAACCAGGATCAGACGGCGACACCATAAACGAGAACGATAGGTCGGCATCTTTGCTGTCAGGATCGGTTACAGAGGGGATGATTTCTATGAAGTCGCCTGGTTTCGCGAGTATATTTGAAATCTCAGCTATCGCTGGAGGGTCATTAATTGGCGTGATCTCGATCTGAATGAAATTACTGCCCAGATTGCTCGCGGAGTCGACAGCTTCGATGCTCGCATTGACCAAGGGCGGTGGGTTGTCGGAGGTGTTTTCGTATTTAAATTTCAAGCCAAGCTCATCAATCGCCTCTTCACTCACGTTCGAGTTAAAGGTTACGGTCAATAGATCACTCCCCGTAACGGATGTGCTGTTCACCGTACCAAACTTAAAAGTTTCATCTTCACCATTGTCATAAAACACATCATTACCAACCAGGCTGATTGCGCCCGACGGAACAAGGGAAAAGACACTGTCTTCACTGGTTCCGGAATCAGCGTATACTGAAAGGGTACCTCCGCTCATATCGAAGTCGCCATCACGAAAATCGAAGCTTGGGTCCAGTTGGACGGCACCTTCATTTTCATCATAGTATAAATAATATTCCCCGTAGACCTCTGGGTAGTAACCGTAGCTTCCTTCGCTTCCCGAGTCGATTACCTCGACAGTGAAGCTCTCATTTGCAGAAAAAGGGGGATCCCCACTGTCTTCTACCGTAACTGTGACCGTGTAGGTGTTGTAGAGTTCATAAATCGTGGGGTTCCAAGAGATGATACCGTCTGAGCCGATGCTCATACCTAGGGCAATCGACGCGCTGTCCAAGGAATAGTAGAGCATGTCATCAGGATCGCTATCAGTTGCGTCGATGCTGACGAAGAGGCTCTCTTCATAGCCGATAACCTGGTTTTCAATTGGCTCTATCACAGGCGTGTAGAGATTCGTGCCGAAAGCGGTCATGTGGATGCTGCATGCGATCGCAAGACTCAAGACATGGCGCGGTAGTTTGCTGAGGTGAGTAAACATGGATGGCAGGGATTAAAACTGATAAGAGAACGTTCCACCGAAGCCAAAATCGTAAGAGTCGTAATCAACAATTACATCGTTCGAGGAATATCGCTTTTGAAGTGAAGATTGGAAGCGTAACGAAGCGTGGGTAGAGACCTCATAGGACAGGTACAGATTTGCTCCTAGATTGATATCTTCCCGATCACCGTTGAGATCATCTATGTAGTAGGCGTAACTTATTCTAATCCCTGGACTGATCGATAACTTCTCAAAGAGTTGATGCCTCAGAGATCCGAAGAGTTGGTTGGTGATTCGGTCATTAAAATCGTCCCGGGGGAGGTCGAAATTTTCACTCTCTGAAATGAACCAGCTTCCTGTATAGCCGATGCGGAGAGCGGTATCATTGGATAGAGAAAAAAAGCGAGTAACGCTAATATTCGGAGACAGCTCTTTGTAGAAACCGCTATCGCTGGTGTCGTTGTCTAGCTGGGTCCAGTTCAAGCCGAAGCGTACTGTCCACTTGTCCTTAATCCACTTAACATATCCGTAGAAAGTAGCGGCTTCGAAGTCGTTGTCCGAAGCGGGTGATCCTCCTATCAGCTCATCTGGATCAGAAAGGCTACCATAGCGGAAAACCTGATAGCGCATACCTAGGCTGGCGAGAGCTTTTCCGCCAAAATATTCTTCAAAGCGGGTCCTGGTTTCTATTTGCGCTGTGAATACCAGTAAGTCTGTTCCTTCGGCGATCGCGTCCTCAGCTAAGGTTGGATTCGACACATACAGCAATTGCGCGTCGAGAAGCGCATAAAAACAATCGTGCGCTGGCTGGCCAGGCGTGAGAAGGTATTGAGGACCGATGTCTTCCAGCTCATCTTCAAACAAAATAGGTATTTGGTCGATCTGACCGGGCTGTGCATCTGTAAAGGCTTGATCTAGATTTTCAGCATCTAAGAGGCCCTGAGCGAAGAACTGTGTGGAGCCCAGGAGAAGGGAAATCGATAGTATGGCAGTACGTGTGAGCATAGTGCAGGGATAGATATAAAACATAGAGGGCCTACTCGTTGGTCGATTGAAAGATATCGATTACTGCTTGATCGGGTTTTGCATTTCCTCCATCGACCGTCGATACGAAGTCCTGAGCAGGCTGGTTATCTAGAGTGACGTTTTGGATGAAATTCACGTATCCCGTTTGGGCACTTGCTCCGCTGTTCGGATCAGGGGCGAGTTGCCCATTTTCAGATCCCAACTGGATTGATGATGTCGATGCGAACTGTATGTCCGACAAGATCAAAGTTCGCGCTGCCATGCTGATCTCACTCAGTCCGCGCAGGTCAAGCTGTGCGAGAGAGAGATCAGCATCCGCAAAGATGTTTAGCTCATCGGAGTCGAAACGACTCCTAGCGATATCCACGGTCGCGCCGTCGATCTCAAGGTAGCTCGATTCGATATCCGCAGTGTCTAGGGTGACAATTTCGAATCCCCGGATGCCGATGAATTCATCAGCTGCAAGGTTTGAGTCATCTATAGTGATGGAACCTTCACTCGCGGATAACAACACGTCAGAGGCTTCGATGCTAGAGCCTTCTGAAACTGTGATACCAGCTCGATTCTCTAGGTTTACGGCACCCGCCGTAGTTATGGATGCGTCGTCAAGATCAGCATTTCTCTGAATATTCATGCTGAGTGAATCTGCGGTGATAGATGATTCAGAAATCGTCAGGTCACTATCGACGGAGAATAGAGCAGGCCCTTCGGCAGTAATGTTACTCGTCTCCATTTTAAATGTGCTGCTTGAGAACAGTGAAAAGGTTCCAGCGTTCAGAACTGAATCTTCGATCATTAACCCGATATTCGGAGTCGATTGGCTATCAATTTGATCAGATGTTTCAAATGCCAATGAGCTCGACCCAGTGAGTTCAGAGTCTACAACGGAGCCGCTTCCGCCGAGCAAAAATAGATCTTCGGCTTCAATGGTAGTGGTCTCTTCGATCGTGTAACCCTCAAAAAATTGACCAACGAAAGTGGTTTCTGCTTGGAAACTAGTTTGTTCTGAACGCATTTCGCCTTCCGAGCTGATGAACATAGATCCTGACGAGAGGATTGTTGACTCCGCGAAACACAGATTTTCCTCGCTTTCGATTTCCAAAAAGTTTCTCCCATCTTGTTGGAATGGTGAAAATGCTTCAGGCAGTGAACCCGTTGCGGAAATGGTGCTGGTTCTAAGTTCAAGACTACCCCCATCTGAACCGAGAAAAACCGAACCCCGCTCATTGAGTATAGTCGTGTCCGTCAAGGGATCTACCGTGAAGCCTGACATCTCAAACAAGACGCTATTTTCGCTATCGATTCCGATCGTTGCACCATTGGCTATAGAAAGGGTTCCCAAGGATCGGATTCCGACTATAGAATTGTTGGTAAGGCCTGAAAAGATGACATCTCCTAGGATCTCAAGACGTTCTACACCCCCCCAGATTAATCTCTGAAAAATCAGCACCTTCTTGCGTTAGGGCGATGTCACTCAGGTCGAGGCGGCCTTCGGGGATTGTGACTGTCCCAGCGATGAATCCGTAAAACTGGAAAGCTTCCTCAATCGTTGAAAAGTCGTCTGAATCTAGGGTAAACCCAGGAAGGTCGAATAGATTGTCTTCTGGAAAACCAGTGCTGAGATCTACTTCCGACTCGATGGCCTGGCTGAACAATTCTTCAGGTGTTCGCTCGGTGGGAGGAGTAGTGGAGCTGTCATCTTCATCTTCGGATTCATTGGTGTCGTCTTCGTCTTGGACCTCCCGCGCGGTCTCAGTTATATCCTTATCTATCGCAACCACGAGATCCTCATCATCGTTCACCCCGATGATGAGCGCGTCTGTTACTTCCAGTTCCCCGCCGGAGATACGGTCGATTTGTTCCTGGGTAGCGGTGTCGATACGTTCAATGCTCGGAAGATCTTCTGAAAAGCTGCTGAGCAATCTGGAGCCCTGTGTCATACGATCGAGGTCAAATTCGAGAACAGGACCCGGTTCACCAGCAGGGGTGTCTGTGGCGCTAGTCGCACCCGTATCGCTCGGGTCATTTGTTCCTGAATTAGAGGCATTTGTGGTGGTGAACGGCGTGGAGTCAGGTCTGACAAAAGTCATCTGACCCGCGGTCAGTTGACGAATTGTGCCGTCGGGAAAGGCTACCTGCGCACGTCCTTCTAGAACGAGTAGTTTGAATCCACCGTCCTGAGTAGCAGCTACAATAATAGTTGTGCCTAGAACCGATGCTGTCGCAGATGCCGTAACCACACGTCCACCGCCGCGTCCCTCGGGTGAGTGAAAAAGAATAGAACCGCGTTTTAAGTTAATGGTTCGACTCGCTTCATCGAACGAGAATAAAGAGTTTGATCCGATACGGGTGATCGTGCCGTCCTCTGCCTTGAGTCTAGCTCTAGAGCGGCGTCCGGTCTGCAGGAAGTCCGGTGCCTTAAAGACCATATTGGTCACAGCAGGCACTTCCTCGAGGTTCTCCCCGGTTAGGATAGATACTTGATTAATGACCTCCTCGACTACCGATTCGCGCAGCGGGAGCAGATCACTCTGTGCGTAGGTAGATAAAACAGCTCCGAAGAGCAAAGATGTGAGGGTGGGCCAAGCTGATAGAGGGATACGCAGGCGACAACTCATGATTGATGTTGAATTTGTTAGAATTATTTCGTCTCCATAACGAACACAAAGTCCCAGTTTTCAGGCGGAGGATTATGATCTAGTTCACGGGCTCGTTCCACATACAGATTTGCAGCGCCCGCGATTTTTGGATGGGTCTTGGAGAGTTTGTCGAAAAGCACTGCCGCCTGAGGAAATCTTCTATCCCGGTAGGAATTGAGGGCTAAACCCCATTCGACAAACCATTCAGGTTCCCTCTCATCGAGTCTGTTAATCGGTGCAAACACTCGAATGCCCTCTGTTTTTCCTTTTACCTGGATGACATCGAGTTCTTGGAAACGGAATGTGTCTTTGCACAGATCATAAACAGACTCACTCACGAGGATATCTGTTTGGTACTGCTTTGTTGCGCCTTCGAGCCGCGATCCCAAGTTGACGACATCACCCATGACCGCGACCTCCATCCGGCTCTGATGGCCCATGTTTCCGATGAAGCCTTCGCCCTGGCTGATTCCGATTCCAATCGCCATCGGAAGGCGGCCCTCTTGCCCCTCCCAGCTTTTGTTCAGTTCGGCCATGACTTCTTTCATGCTCATGGCACAGGTAACGGCGCGCAAACAGTCTGCCTTGTCTCCTTCCGAATAGATATCGCCCCAGACAGCAAGAATCGCGTCTCCGATGTATTTGTTGAGAGAACCCCGTGTTTTAAGGATTTCTGAGACCATTCCCTCAAAATAATCATTCAAGTGCTCCACCAAACCCTTTGGAGAGTAGCGCTCACTTAAGGTGGTGAATCCGCGGATATCTGAAAACAAGATCGTCATCGGGCGGCTTGTTCCTTGTAAGAGAGCCTTAAATTCGTCTCGGTTACTTGCCAGAATATTGGCCACCTCGGGCGACACGTATCGGCTCAGATAACCCTTGAGGCGATTCCGATCAAATTGCTCCAATACAAAGTCGTACGCCGTCAGTGTGCCGCTTCCCAATAGGATTGTGATCAAACAGGGCACGACTGGATTAATCAGATAGGAGGATTCAAAGGCGATTTGCACACCCGCTACGAACAACAAAGCCAAGCCACCCGCTAACGCCACTTTGAGGTAGGCGGAACGGATTCCCAGGCCGATAGCCAAGACTGGGAGAGCGCACAGGAGGTTGAGCCCAGTCTCGGTTCCGGTGGGCGGCTCCATGACAAAGCTATCTGTGAGTATGGATCGGACTACATGGGCATGTGTTTCTACACCAAACATGTCACCAAACGGTGTGGCTATGACATCCTTGAAAAGATCGGAGTAGGGTCCAACGATGACAATTGCTCCATCCACAAGGTCCTGAAACCGAGTAAATCGGTCCTCTAAGATCACATCCAAGTAGCTGATACTCGGAAAATAGGATGCCGGTCCGCCGAAATTAATCATGGGCATGTCGAAGAAGTCTGGTAGGTCGTCGACGGTCGTCGGATCTACTTTCGACGCGATGCGCGCGCTGAATGAAAGCTCCCGTTCGCTGCGCTGAGCAAGTGCGGCGATGCGCGCATGTTGTTCGATATTATCAGCGAAAAGTTGATTCTCTGCGTATATGTTGGTGCTCAGTTTTGCACGGCGCAGCGTCCCGTCTGGATCACGGGCTACATTGACAAAGCCAATGGTTTCAATCGAACCTTCGAGAGGTAAGAGATCATCATAGGGAAGCCGCTCATCGATCCGCGTCTCGCCGAGCTCGTTTTCATAGGGAGAGTAGTCGAAACCGATGACGACTCGCTCCTGAAACGCGTCGAGCGTATCGTAGAATGCCAGGTCTCCGTCGTTGGGGGTTGGAAATACAAAGTCAAACGCCACGACGCGTGCCCCTGCTGCGAAGAGCTTTCTCATGAGCGCTGCATGGATGGATCGATTCCAAGGCCAAGGTTCTTGAGTCCAGATGGCGTCAGGATTGGCGGCTAAATCAGCCTCGTTGAGTTGAGTGTAAAGTGAGGTGTCATCAAGCGCGACGATAACGATAGGAACCTCATCATGAGATGGCTCCTGGATTCCGCGCATCCGCAAACGCAAGGAGAGCGTGGCGTCCTCCAGATCTTTGAAGAAGGCAAAGCGCTGGACCTGTGGTAGGCTCATGATGCCTGCGAGTAATAGGATGAAGACCAGAAAAATAACGGGCCGATGCTTCTTCAAAAAGTCGAAGATAGTCTCTTTATCAGCGGCCGAGCGTTTCACGAGAGATCTATCGTCATGCTGTTCGCCCTACTAAGGTGGCTAACCGTTGAGCGCGGCGCGAATTAAGGCTTCCGTTGCCGAGTCCGCTCCAAGTTTTTGGGAAGCTTTCCGGATGGCTTTGTCGGCGTCTGGAGCCTTATACCCGAGAGCGATAAGGGCGGCAACGGCATCTGCAAATGCATTTTGCTGCACAGAACCATCAATCGGTGAAGCGATCGTCTCTTGTGAACTCGTGCCACTGGCTATGCTGCCACCGAGCTTGTCTTTAAGTTCGATCACCAAGCGTTCGGCAGTCTTTTTCCCAATGCCTGGGCATTTCGAGATCAGAGCGACGTCTCCGGTTGTAATTGCTTGAACCAGTGTCTGGGAAGACATTCGGCTCATCATGTTGATGGCTATGCGCGGCCCAATTCCCGATACCTTTTCAACAATGAGCGCGAACAAGTCTCGATCAGAGCGCACCGCAAACCCATACAGGGCCTGGGAATCTTCTCGGTAGACGGCTTGGATAAATAGCGTTACCTCCTTACCCGCGGGAGGGAGTTTCTCTGCCGTGGTGACGGGGATGTGGACGCGGTAGCCGATCCCCCCTGCGAGGACGATTGCCTCAAGGGGCGTCGCCTCAAGCAGCTTTCCAGAGATCAAAGCAATCACAGCTAATTATCTAATGGGAAACAAAGACTTAGCGTAGGCCCAGAACATCTTCCATATTGTAGAGTCCGGCTGGTTTACCCGCGACCCACTTTGCAGCATGGAGAGCCCCTTGGGCGAAAATACGGCGATCAGAAGCCCGATGTGTCAGCTCGATGCGCTCGCCTTCTCCCGCAAAGAACACCGTGTGCTCGCCCACAATGTCGCCACCACGAACGGCATGAACGCCAATTTCGTTATCGGTGCGTTCACCGGTAATACCCGCACGGCCATGCGTGCGGACATCGGGATTGAGTCCTTTGGCTTCCTCAATTACTTCTAGAAGGCGCTCCGCTGTGCCGCTGGGCGCATCCTTCTTCAAGCGGTGGTGCATCTCTAGCACTTCAGCATCGTAGCCGTTCTCGAGGATCTTCGCTGTGATGCTCGTTAGGTGAAAGAGAAGATTCACGCCGATTGAGAAATTTCCGGCCCAGACCATGGGGATTTCGTTGCTGAGCTCGGCGATCGCATCGCGATCAGCCTGAGAATGCCCCGTTGTGCCGATGACAATTGGCTTTTTGTGAGCAACGGCTGTGCGCACCAAGGGAAGGGTGGCGAGGTGGTGTGAGAAATCGATGGCCACGTCGACAATCTCGATGAATTGATCGGCATCGTCGCCTGCGTCGACCTGAGAGGAAATATGCACGCCGGACTCAACCGCGCATGCGGCAATGGCTTGGCCCATGCGTCCACGGGATCCGTTTATCATGACTTTGATCATAGGTAGTATGGTATAGTTTAAAAGGGGAGGGACTAAAGATCCTTCACTTCTTCCCAGGCGGCCTCGAGTTCGCGCAGGGTGCTGTCTGTAATCTTTGTCAGCGGTAGGCGTGCTCTCGGGCTTTCGATCAATTGTTTCCAAACCAAGACGTGTTTAATCGGCACTGGGTTGGGATCTAAGAATAAGGCTTCAAAGAAGTGCTGAAGTTTTTTATCCAGCTCCATGGACGCCGCACGCTCACCTTGCTCGGTAAGCTTAACAAGCTGGAGTAGCGGGCGAATCAACGCATTGGATGCTACGCTGATGACGCCACTCGCACTGCGTTCGATGAATTGAAGAGTCATCGAATCATCTCCTGACAAAATAGTAAATGCGTCGCCACAGGCAGCCCTCAATGCTTCCACGCGTTCTGGCTTTCCACTGCTCTCCTTGATCACGCATACATGTGGATACTTTTCGTAAAGTCTCGCTACCGTATCTGGATCGAGCTGAATCATGCAGCGGCTCGGAATAGAGTAGAGCACGATTGGCTTGTTAGTGGCCTCCGCAATTGCAGAGAAATGAAGAAAGAGGCCCTCTTGGTTGGGTTTGTTGTAGTAGGGAGTGACCTGCAAAATAGCGTCAGCTCCGGCAGCGGCAGCTTCTTTTGTGAGATTTACTGCTTCTCGGGTAGAGTTCGAGCCGGCTCCCGCGATGATGGGGATGCGCCCATCTGCGATCTCAACCGTTCGCTTTACGACACTGAGATGTTCTCCGGTTGAAAGCGTGGGGGTTTCGCCTGTGGTGCCGACTGGAACAATCCCATTGATGCCCTCGCTGATCTGAAAGTTCACCAAGCGCTCCAGGCAGCCATACGAAACTTCACCGTCCTTATCAAATGGTGTAGCCAGGGCTGTGTGAACGCCCGAAAAATCGATATTCTCCGCCATAAATTTTATGCAAAAAGTCGAGTCAGAGGATTTTCTCTAACGATCCAAGGCTTTTGTTTGGAGAAATTTTTAGACATCCGAAATGTCGAATAAATTTCAGGGATCATAACCTAAACCGTGGAGCCCATGATGGATCTACGGTCATGAAAGCTGATGAAGACCAACGCGAGAGCAATTAGGACCGTAATGAGCACCGAATGGCCCAAGGAAGCGACTGCTGGAACAGAGGATAAGCTCAACACGCCGAAGGATACGGCCGTAGTCAGACCCGACACGACAATCGAGAAGGGGAAGCGGCTACAATGATGGGCGGCATGCTGAGAAAAAAGTGCGTAGTCCAGACAGAGACAAAAACCGAGCAGCAGGCCAATGAGGCTGAGAATCGGGAGATGGCCAAAAACTACCATTTGAGTCGCTATGCTTAGAAAAAGACTGATCAAGCAGATGGAAAAAACCCGGTAGCTTTCGTGCCACCCGGTTACAATGACAATAGTCACTGCGATTCCAATGAACGAATAGAGACTCATGCGCAGCACCCAATCCCGGTATTGCGCGAGGACCTGGTTCAGGTTCTGAACTTGGTTGAGCTCGAATAGGGTTTCATCCGTCTCGCCAATGCTGAATTCTGGAGGCATCGGTTGAGCGATCCAAGCGAAGTCGTCTCCTGTTTGAAAGAGCATGCGTAAATGCGGCAGCATTGAATCGGAAAGTGCCCGATAAGCTTGATCGATTTGAGCCAGGCGCGCCTCAGGGGTTAAAGCGGCATAAGCTTCAAATTTTTCGAAAAACGGGACAAACAGGTCGGGAAAAAACTCTTTGGCCCCTAAACTCGTCTTGAGTGCTTCTATAAAATTTTGCTCAGACAACCAGGTTTCAACAGCCTCGAGGTCCGGTGTTGAGGTAAGTCCAGCGGCCCACGATGCATACTCGGAGACGTTGTTGTTATCCAATGCCCGCCGGGCCGTGTCGATGGCATCAATGCCACGATCTCCAAAGGCAAATATGAGGTTGGTATCCAGCTTTCTCCCAAAAGCTTCTCGCGTCTCTAGGCTTTCCGCTTTAATCGCTTCGGTTTGAAGATTGAATGTCTGGATGTCGTCATGGAAACGGATGGGGTGATAGATCAACAAGCAGACCCCGATTGAGATAGCCACAGCCACGATGCCGCGACACACCTTGCTGCTGATGTCCCAGTCATCTTTAGCCCAAGTCGGTCTATTTCCATGGGTTTTATTATCTTTAAAAAGAAAAATCCCTGCAAAGATCGCTCCGAGAACGCCCGCACATACAAAGACCCCCATCTGGCGCAAGAGGGGCAAGGGGGCCGCCGATAGAACTGCGAAACCCACTGCCGTCGATAGCGCGCTCAAAACAAGCGGTTTGATGACGACGCCCCGTTCTCCTTTGCTTGAGAGAACGAGGTGGAATCCGTAATCGACGACAACTCCCGAGAGGATGGAAGCGATCACCAGAGTGATTGCATGAACCTGGTCAAAAACGGAAATAGACACCCACAGGCCACAGGCCAAAGCGATGAATATGAGCGGAACAACCGCAATTACGGACCGCTTTGGGCGCATAAATATGAACGCCACTATGACAACACCAAGGACTCCCAAAATATTGAGTTTGGAAATTTCCGAATAGATGCCCGTTCGGTTTGCTTCCGCGAATTTCGCAACGCCCGAAAACAAGATTTCGTAGGAATCATTACCCTGAGTCGCAGTTGCAAAGGCTTCCTCTATTCCGCTCAAAACTGGAGTTTGTCCCTCCGCCGCGAGTGGCGACGCCACCGATTCGACCCAGAGCAACGAGGCATCACTCGACGGGTTGCGCCCGTTGTTTTGCATGGTCTCGATGAGGTCAGGAACAAGGAGTAGGGGATCTTCGGGAAGCATTTCTTCAAATGCCATCGCATCGATTCGATCCAAAAAACTGTCCAGACGTTCGACCGCTCGGTCTGCCAAATAGGCATCGAAATTCGTGGAGCTACCCGCGCGTTGCCAAGCATCACGTTGTTGATGAAGCCATGCCGGGAACAATAAGCTCAAACGTTCATCAAAGAGTGTCCCGCCCAACCCTTCATATGCCCTCAAATCGTCAATGCGATAGGCAGAGCGAATCGATGGGTTCTTTCGAATTTCGGCTACAAATCGTTTTGCGATGTCTAATTGCTCCTCTGGGTCCGCTGTTACATCCGGTTTGGCGCGGATGATTGTCTCCATGCCATTCAGCGTTTTCTTGTTTGAGAGCAAGCCGAGGAATTGAAGTTCGGGGGCCTCGTCCTCTTGAGGCAGCAAGTCCAATACATTGGTCGCTACATTCGGGAGGACTTTAAAGCCCCCTGCAAGGAATGCGATCAGCCCAATAAGGGAAACGACCCACCATTTTCCGCCCATCATCATACGCCTTGTCCCTTCAATCCTCAGAAGTATAAGCCCAGGACTTGCTCATCAAAAACGATGTCTGTTTTAGCATCGACGACGCGTATCTCAACGTCGCGCCCTCCCTTCATTTTGAGCAGCATTTCACTGATGTAAGTCGTGTCGCCCTTGATGGTGAGCGAGCGGATCTGATCGCGACTCGAATCATTCTTAGGTTCTAGGTAGGCCTCCCAAATGCCTTCTTGTTCTGTAAAGGATCGTAGTTCGAAGCTGTCTTTCCAGCGATCTAAATCAAAACTGAAAATCGCTCCGATCAAATCCGGAATCCATGCGTAGCGTTCATCGTCGGGCAACGTTCTTCGCCCACCCTCATCATCACGTAGTTCGATTGAATCTCCCTGAATGAAAATGATGCGCTCTAAAGGCTCTTTGTAGTGAAGGCTGAGGCCGTGATCCACTGAGTAGCGGAGTGTTCCGCTCAGCACCGACGGGCGTTTGCGCAGAGGACTGGTTCGGACTTCATTGAATGCTGCTTGTATGGTTGTGCTTTTCGGAAGCTTACTAATCAGCAGGTTCCAGTCGCCCTGATCGGCTGCCGAGATAGGCAACAGGCCGATTAGGAGTGAAAGGGCGATGATATGGAATCCAGACTTCACGGGCATAAAAAATCGACACGATGAGAAGTGCTAAGAGCTGAGTCTAGCGAAAATGAACTGGAGTGTTCTACGAGCCAAAGTAGGTTCAATCAGGTGAAAATTGCAGTGGCTACGGGAAATCTACACAAAGCGGAGGAAATTGCTGGGATCGTGAAGCAGGCTGGACGAAACTGGGATGTCGTCACAGCGTCCCAGTGGGGTGGGATGCCCGAAGTGGATGAGAGCGCACCCGATTTTGCGGGAAATGCCCGTTTGAAAGCCGAGGCGCTCCGATCGAAGATTGTCGCTAAGGATGTCTGGGTGCTGGCTGACGACAGTGGCTTATGTGTCGACGTCATCCAAGGCGCCCCAGGTGTCCACACCGCCCGTTATGCCGGTCTAGGGGCCAGCGATGCCGAGAATATGACGAAGTTGTTAAATGTCCTGGACGGGATTGGGGTAGCGGATCGGGCTGCAGCGTTCGTGTGTCACTTGTGCATGCTGGGGCAAGATGGGCTTTGTTTCGAAGCACAGGGTGAGGTGCCTGGGCACATCGCCGAAGCAGCAAGAGGAACACAGGGCTTTGGTTATGACCCCATTTTCATTCCAGATGGTTTTGATGAGACTTTCGCCGAATTAGGAGAAGAAACTAAGAGCAACCTGAGCCACCGCGCGCACGCAGTGCGTATGCTTTTGAGAGTGGTGACCGGCCAAGAAGGCCAAGCTTAGGTTTTGTAAGGCTTCCTTTTAGACACCCTGCATTTCCTAGCGATAAGATCTGTCCCGGGTCATTTTGGTGCGGTTGATACCGAGCTGGGGCTCGGCCGCGAAATGAGCGCGGAATTGTTTTTTAAATCGTTGTCGTGTTCGTTGTCGTCGTCGGTCTAAAACCTAAATCAATTCGATGGTTTTTATTTTCGATCCGCTAATGGACGCGAATCCACGCTAATTTTTATAATCCGTTGTGCCGATCTGTGCTATGGGTTTCCTGGGGGTGAGATCTGTTGCGGATTATTTCGGGCAATTAATGCCGAGCTGGGGCTCGGCGTTCCCGGGATGGCGAACACTGGGGCTCGGACGCGGAAAACGCAGAATGGATGCGAATTTGTTTTTTAAATCGTTGTCGTGTTCGTTGTCGTCGTCGGTCCACAACCTAGATCAGTTCGATGGTTTGGGTTTTTATCCGCGAATGAACGCGAATAAACGCTAATTATTATGAGGGTTTTCAGAGATGAGACTACCGAGGCCGTTATGTTTGGTACTGCAGTTGCGATATTGATCGGTCTCCCTTCGCGCCGCTTCCTTAATCCTGGATTATGCAATAGGAGCGAGCGAGGAGGCGCCAGACGTTGATGCGAAAGGTATTAAAAATGCATGAATGCACAGCCGAATGGTGCGTCGAAGGCTTCTGTATGACTTTGTAGTGCAGAAGATTCTGCCTCATCTATTGCGTAATCTGGATTGAAATCTCGAAACAGCACCCACTCCTGGGAACGCTGAGCTCCAGCTCGGCTCTTCTCTCTGCGTCTCCAATGCCTTTCGTGAAGCACAAAGAACGTGCCATGATCACTCTACTGTTTTCGCAAACCTCTAAAACTCGTTAACCCGCACATCGCTGCGCCCTCAATAGACTTGGGAAGCCGCTTCCTACGATCACCAATACGTTCCATCCAGTCTTGGATATGCTTTTCTACAAAATGGGACGACCCGATCACAGCACCCTGAGTAAAATAGCGAATGGGTTGACGCAACAACACGGGCAGAGGTAACGCTCCCTCAGCATCCATTACCTCACGAAAAGCCTCATCGCTTATCCCAGCACCCTCACCATTGCGTTTCGGCCCGACACCTTTGGCAAAGATCACAGTGCGATACAGTGCCAATGCCTTGGATAAATCATCGTGAAGGGTCATCGCACACAGAGCTGCTCGCAACTGCCCCTGTCCGGCCAGCGCCTCAGCATAGCCGCAGAAACGATAATCCTTTGGATCATCCACCAACTTCGCTCGCTCCGGATTCAAGTCGATATAGGCGGCCACCGTCCGCAGCACCGCCGGATCGTCTTCGACAACAGTGCTTTTAAATCGATCGCACCACACAGGACCATAACGCCCGCGGCTACGATTAAACCAAATCGAAAAACGCTGCTTCAGTGTTTTCATAAATTCTGACATATCGACCATGCGTGCCTGGAGCACCGCACGTATATGGTTTTCCTCGTCAGAATTTGTCTTCAACGCCCCCTCCAGCACCGCCAAATCCATCGGTTGATGATCCGTCGGCTTCGGATACAACAGCGCATACCGCCGCACCAACTCCACATCCGATACCTCCTTCGCCGCACCACACACCCGCACCAACACATGCACATGATTCGACATCACCACATAAGCCAACACCTCCACTCCAGAAAACCCAGCCACCTGCTACAACATCTTCCGCATCATTTCCTTCTCCCGATCCCCAAAGAAAAACTCCCCATTCACCGTCCGCGTCATGCAGTGATACACCGCACTCTTAGACGCCCCATAAATTCGTCGTGTTCGCATATTTCAGAAAAGATCACAAATGTGCCGTTTTCCTTTCTCAGCAACTGACCCTTCTATAAAAAAGAAAGGCCCGATGGATAAAACCCCTCGGGCCTTTTTCATCGTAAGCCTACGACAAAAATGAGCACAAAGTACGACCTCAATCCGGCAAAACCGCCCAAAACCCTACGATGTCAATTTGAGCAAAATCACGATGTCAAAAAAAGTGGTAACAGCTAATGAAAGACCACTGCTGGCCCCGTTTTGCACCCTCATTGTGTATTGAAATAGTCAGTGTATTTATTTAATCGTGTATTTAAATAGCCTACTTGAATATTTCCAATTCCTCTGTCGTTATCCATGAACTGTATTTACCTTCATAGGAACCTAACCAGGTCCTTACTGAATCTTCTAGATGTAACACATTAGAAAGATCGATTATTAAAGATGCTGATAATGCATCGGCTATCAGGCTTTGAATCTCGCTCAAGTCATCCTCTAATAAAGATCCAAAGAACATAACTTTCTTGTTACCGATATAGTGAACATAGAACGCCTTGTTCTTGTTCATATATCTTGCTAGGTTTTTCATGAGGCGCCTATTAAGGTTTTTATCAAAAACTTGCCTTGCGATAATCGCAAAAAACTCGGCTTCAAATTCCGAATTTCTAATATTTTCGAATCCTACGACAAATTCGCCACCAGGAAAAGTAGAGTCGATCATCCAACTATATCCGTCGCGAAAGGATCGATCCGATAGAAGTTTTCCATTGAGGCCATTCCACCTATCATCCTCAATAAAAGAAATCAATTCATCCACAAAAGCGGAATCAACAATAAAAGTTTCATAGATATTATGGATGTGCGATAAAGGGACAAAAGATCCATTCCGATAGAGTCGAGAGTCTTTAACGCGACTTGACTTAACCGTGATGATACCAGAAACACCACCTTTATTCCAAATAATGAAATCGTCTAAATCCGAAAAAAAACCATCACCAGAAAAACTGATAACAGCATCAGAACTTTCCGGAATTGGCGGAGCATAAAGCGAAACACCATATGAATCTTTCTCGAGAGATCTCCCATACACAAAAGACTCTGTAATGTCATGCTCTTCTACCTCCCCAAAAACTGAGAGGCCGACGACCATCAAATAATAAGAGGTAAGACTTTGTTTAAAAAACACTTCCCAAAGTTTCATTGTTCGTAAATTCTTCCGTTTTGCTAATTAGATAGTTTTCCGAAACTACCGTTGTTCAACAACCAAGCAGTTTGGTTATCTCTGTAGAGGTGCACACCTCCAATGTCTTGGCCCTGTAAAAATAGCGCCTCCCCGACCTTAGCCCCTGAATATGCACCAGACGGCCTTTCATACCAATGAATATCACCATTTGGGATAATAACATGCATACGGATTCCATCTTCCGAATTTACTATATCTTGGGCAGAGACTGGCGTCTCGAAGATTTTGCTTCCACCCGCATCACTTTTTTCGTAATGCTGACAAATTGTTATCATGTTAACATTAGGGTGGATGTGGATTTCAGAGACAGTTTTTGAACCTTTATTAACTCCAGTTTGATACTTCAATGGGTTTGGAGAACCTAACACCGAAGGACAGCGTGCCGGTCGACCTGCCGCAGTAGGCGCCCAGCTTGCTGGCTTCATGCGCCGTGCGAGTGCTAGATTAATACCTGGACCGGAGGGAGGTCTCCGCGGAGGCAACTGCCAGAGCGGAGCACCCCGGGAAGGATGAGAGCAGAGGCGGTGACAGATAGCGCTGAAAGCCTAGCTGGCGACGACTGTGCTCGCCAGGCCGGGGACGTAAATTGGCTCGAGGGCGTGGATCGGGTTGTTGGCGGTTGGCTCAGTTGGTTAGGTTTTTTTACAAGATTTAAGTTTTCTTAGACTGACCCCGTTTTGCCTTCCCCATTTTGCCTTCCCGACCCCATTTTGCCTTCCCTCACCATTGCGTTTCGGCCCGACACCTTTGGCAAAGATGACAGTGCGATACAGTGCCAATGCCTTGGATAAATCATCATGCAGGGTCATCGCACACAGAGCTGCTCGCAATTGCCCCTGTCCGGCCAGGGCCTCAGCATAGCCACAGAAACTATAATCCTTCGGATCATCCACCAGCTTCGCTCGCACCGGATTCAAGTCGATATAGGCAGCCACTGTCCGCAGCACCGCCGGATCATCTTCGACAACAGTGCTTTTGAACCGATCGCACCACACGGGACCATAACGCCCGCGGCTGCGATTAAACCAAATCGAAAAACGCTGCTTCAGCGTTTTCATAAATTCCGACACATCCCCCATCCGCGCCTGGAGCACCGCACGAATACGCTTTCCCTCGTCAGAATTCGTCTTCAACGCTTCCTCCAGCACCGCCAAATCCATCGGCTGATGATCCGTCGGCTTGGGATACAAAATGTCTATAAATATATTTTCGTCCCTTTTTTTCCCTATAACGAGGCCACCGTGCCGAGTGTGACGCAGCGCAGACAGCAGATAGCGTGATCAGATGCGAAGCAGCTGGCGCGATATGTGCCGTCAGTTAATATCCTCCGCAGTAATGATTTTTAACATATCTGGATCATCATTTCCGACTTCTATTAGCAACGAATCAGGGATCGAGATGCTAACGCGATTTTCTGAAAATATAATCAAATAATCAGTTTCTGAATAATGAACCGAAAGCTGTTCGACGTAATCAGTACCGTTAACCATCGAGCAACTATAGTAGGGGGAATACTCGGGAAGATAACCCTTCACTACAACTTGTTCCAAGGAGTCAGGTAACTTCCCTTCTCCCTTGGAGTAATTCAAAAGCCCGTAGTAAATTCCATCTATCTCTAATTTAGACCTATTGTAGTTCATCCACAATTGGGTCTCCCTCAGCTTATAAGCTACAGTATTATATGTTAGAGCTAGAAAAGCAGTACACAGGCAAAAAATAATGAAGTATCTTATGCTATTTCTCATCACTTTGTTTCTGGAACTATAATCTCCGCTCCATTCCTAGGCCAATATTTAGTCCCTCCTCCATGAGTTATTCCCATATATGGCGAGAGTAATCCGCGGACGGTTCCACCACGAATGCCAAAATCAAATCCTGTTTGATACCCAGCGCGATCAAGGCACCTCGCAGCAATCGTTGAACAATATGCCAAACTATGATTCCCCATACCGATTCCAGACAAGTTTACGCGACCAAAACCGCCAATTTGTTCTTTAGTTGGTGAGTTAAAGAACTCCAATACCTTATCCGTAGCCCATCCGTCGTCGAGCTTATGGTTTTGAAGCTTTATAACCACATGCCCCTGTGAAGCATCTTCAATATTATCAAAATATTTGTCAGGCCCCCGTATATCCTGAGCATAATCTACTCTCAACATTCGACCATCTTCGAGGTCCACGCCAAGACCAACGTGACCGTAACCAGGGTAGCCTTCGGGGTCATAGAATGCATAGACATTCATATCCTCCTTCTTTTGGGTCGAAGGATTACCTGGGCTAGCCGACTCACTTATTTGCGATGAGTTTTCGGCGGACGGAGAAGTTGCGCTTGGCGAATTTCGAGAGCCAGAGCCTCTACTAGGTGAGGAAGCAAATGTAGTCCCGTCCAACTTATATACCGTGGTGAGCCCGTCATGCTTGTAATTCCGTTCCGTCTTTGGTTTCTCCTTTTCATCCGTCTCCAAACCATGTGCATCGTAGCCTCCAAATGGATTATTCACGACGTATCCATATAGATTTGCCTCACGCCAGCCAATGTGGCCTCCAGAAGTGGCTATAGGAGAAGATGTAGGCGCATTCCCCATCTTTACGGAGCTGGTCCCCCAGGAGGCGGAGGTGGCCGAGTAGCCCTTGCCGGCGCCGCGGAAGGTTTGGACGAGGGTCGTATTCTTAAACTCGCCGAAGGAAACTTGCTCGCCTTTGTGGGAGAGGCTGGTGTTGGACAGCATGGCGTCCTGAGCCTCGGATGCGGCCTTGAGGCCGCCCATGCCCGGGTGCGCCATAGAGGTCCAGCGGATGGCGCTTTGGCTGGCGGAGGCGAGCTTGGAGAGCATGGCGATGCGGCCTTGTTCGTAGAGGGGGTCTTGCGCAGTCCAGCGGCCGATGTCGGCATGGTAATGCCGGAAGCCGAAGTTGGACAGGCCGGTCTCGGGGTCGAACGGTTTGCTGGCGAAGCGAAAGGTGTTGGCCTGAGCATAGGGACCGATGGCACGGACGCGTTCGCCGAAAGGGCCGTAGGCATACATAGCCGCAGGTTCGTTGGTCTCGGCGTTGATGAGCGAGGTCACATTGCCAGAGGCGTCGGAGGTGACGATGTAATTGCCGCTGTGTTGTGCGGTGAAGTCCTCGATTTCGTAGAGGCCGGATATGCCGCCAGCAACGCCGATGGAGCCGGAGAGGTCAGGTCCCCAGGTCATCGCTTTTTTGAGGCTGCCGTTGACCGTCTCGGCGAGGATGAGGGAGCCGGAAAAGAGGTGGCGGCGTGTTTCTTGAGTGACCCAGCCAGCACCGCTGTTGGCTTTGGTCTCGACCTTTTTCTCAAAGCGTCGGCCCATGTAGTCGTATTTGAAAGACAGGCGTTTGTGCGGGTAGGTCATCCCGCTTGTATGGGTCATCTGTTTGATGCGGTTCTCGCCGTCATAGGCGTAGGTCCACATCGAGTCTCCAGTCAAATTGCCGTTTTGATCGTGACTGAAGATTTCGTTCGTTGCCGGGACTTCGCGCGACTGTGAGACCGAGACGCTGTTTCCGCCGCCGGTCAGAGTCATGTTGGCTGTGAGGCGTTTAGCAGAGCTCGCGTTGGAGGTATAGTCCCAGGCAAAGTAGGACCCGGCGGTGACATCAGGGTTTTGGTTATTGATCTTAACTGTGCCTCCTTTTGCCGTTCCAGCGAACCAATGTTCAGTGCTATTGGCGCGTGAGGTGTACTGGTTGAGCTCGTTGCTGTCGTAGGTCTGATCGTCGCCCGAGGTGTTGCCTTTACTTGTGGATATACGTGAGCCGACTGCGTCGTATTGGTAGCCGAAGGTGTGGTCGGGAAGTTTAGTGTTAGCACCTTCGGGCTCCCAGTTGCCCTGTGCCCAGGTAAGTTCGTTGCGGTTGTTATAGCCGTAGGAAACCTTTACGGGGCCATCGTAGGCATACCATGAGGCGAAGCCATCGCGCGTCTCTGCGGTGCGCCGGTTGCGTATATCGTGCTCGTAGGTGTAGCCTTCGACGAGGGCAAGCGGGACCTGTCCGCGGACGAGGGTGGTCTCGACGCGTTCGGGGATGTTGCGATTGGAATAGTAATCTACGTCTTTGTAGTAGTGGAGTCCGTTGGCGGAAGCGCGGTCGACGACATTGATGAGGTCGCTATTGGAAAGGTATCCAAAGGTGTAGTTGCCGTTGGGTGATGTGAGGGTGTCGAGGCGTCCAGTAACGGAATCGTAGCCGTAGTCGTTGCTATGTTTCCAGGTACTGCCGTTGCCGACACGGATCCCGCTCAGTCGGCCATCGCCGTAGTAGGTGAAATCGAGACGGTTGTGGTTAGCGCCGTAGAGACTGTTCGGAAACGTCACATAATCGGGCTGGTAGTCGGATCCGGTGCGGTAGGTATGGGTGCTGGTACCGGAAGCGTCTTTGACCGTCTTGATGCCGCCGAAGCGGTGATAGGTATACTCGAGATCTGTCATCGAGCCATCTGCATAGTCTACCTTCTTGAGACGTGCCGAACGGTCGCTGCCTGAGTCGAAATACTCGTAAGTAGTCTCTCGGTTACTTTGAGGGAAGGTGCGTTTGGTAAGCTGGCCGCTTTTATTATATTCGTATTTGCGCTCTTTGCCGGCGGCGTCTTTGACCTTCTCCAGTGTGCCATCTTCGGGGTGGTAATAAAAGGTCGTGGTGTCGCCAGCGGAGGCATCGATTTCGGAGGGCCAATTGTAGTGCGTGAAGTTTGTCGATGTGTCTCGATAGGTCGTTTGGGTCGATAAAAGCCCTCGGGAATCGTATTCGCGATAGACCGGATAGGGGACATGGCCCCAGACTTTAGTGAGTTGCCCACGGTTGTTATATGCGTAGCGGGATGCTACCCAGTTACTCGCTGTAGTATAGGTGAAGCGCTTGGTTATGCGCATATTTTCATCGTAGGTATACGTTTCGCGAGCGTCTGGGTGATGGGGGAAACGTGTCTCCTCGAGTTTGAGGGAGTTGGAGGCATAACGGAGGGTAGTGTCTCCGGTCCGGTCGCTGGATTTCTTAAGGCGGCCGAGATTGTCGTAATATTTTAGCACCTGCACTCCAGAAAAAGAGGTACTTTCAATGGGACGCCCGTATTGGCTATAGGAGTAGGCTTTTTGAGTTTGGAGGTCGTTGGTATATTCTTCGGTGACAAGTCCATTGGCTCGGTCTATGGAGACCTTAACGGTCTGCTTGTTGCCGTTTACATCCTCGGTCTCGGTGTAGGCAGCGCGCGATGTGGAGAGTCCGGTGAGCTGCTCGCGGGTGGTGGAGTAAATGAGGAGTGTGGAATTATTGTCCTTCGGGTAGATGCCTTTTTTGGATTCGATATACCAGTCGTTGCCGATTTTTTTATAGTTGGTGGCCTGGTAGGATACTTCGTCCATGGAGTCGGTTTTGGACGCTCCATCACCATCGACATCACGTGTGATTTTCAAGAGCTCAGCGTATTGGTTGTAGCTGTAAAGGGTGTCGGGTTGGCCCTCGCGCTCTTCAATTATAACGCGGCCCTGAGTATCGTAAGTTTTCCACCAATGAGCTTCGCCTGTACCGGAGAAAGTGCCTGCGCCAAAGAAAGGGCGCCCCATGAAATCATGATCAGTAACACTCCACCAAACTGCGGAGGTTGCGGCGCTGTCTGTCGTGACGTGTGGATAGACTGATTCCCTCAAGACATAATCGTCAGTAGAGCCATCCCTTTCTTTATAGCGGTATTTGTGATACTTACCAGTCGTAGCAGTGCCTCGTGTTACTTTTGGACGACCGTCCATATAGCTCTCCTCTATGAGGGTTGTGCCATCGGGGAATGTTGTCGTAACTTTGTCTCCGCCGTCTTCGTATGTGGTAGTGATGGTGCGTCCATATGCATCTGTGTATGAAGTGCGGCGGCTGGCTTCGTCGTAAGCCTGCGAGAGGGTGATGCCTCCTGCTGAGGCTGGGTCGCCGTCTTTGATTGTCTTCACCTCGGTGACTCGGTTTTCCGCATCGTATTCGAATACACGTGTGGTCGGGAAAACCATGGTGTTGTCCTCGGCATCTTTGTATGGGGCAAAGTCTTCGATTTCTTTGTGGACGCGGCCAAAGGCGTCGTATTCGTAATCCATAGTGACCCCAGCCTCAGAGGTCTCGGATGTCTTGCGTCCGCCTTTGTAGGTGGCTGTGTATTCTAGGCCACTGAGTGTCGTGCGCTTGGTGAGGTTGCCCGCGCCGTCGTATTCCATCTTGGAGCGGTCGATCGTGGCGCCTTTGCCGTTTTCATAGAGATAGGTGGCTGTCTGGACGGTAAAGCCTCGGGCATCGCGAATCGTTTCTTCGATAGTCGATTTACTGGGATGCATGTATATGGCTGGAATCGTGGTGCTGTCCCACGCCGTTTTAAGCGAACTTCCCGAGACATTGTTTTCAAAACCGTTCAATGTGAGGACGCGGAAGTGGCTGCCACTGCCCTTGGTAAAAACGCCTGTCGATGCATTATAACTCCCTTTATGATACCAGGTGACCTCCTTCCGGCCATCAGGCGTAATCGAGTAGGCGGGCAATCCTCGTAGATCATGGCTGGGTGTGTCAGGACGGAAAAACGCTGAGTAGGATGTGACCGGTGTGCCGCCCTCTGAGGGATAATCTTTGGTCTTCGTTTCCCAGATGAGTTGGCCGCCGACGTTTATTGGAGCGTAGTCGTAATCAACCTTACCTACCAGTTTGCTGTCGTGATAAGTCAGGATGGTATTCGCGGCGTTACCACGGCCATTCCAGTTATTTGTATAGCTGTAAGTCTTTTTTAATAGGCCTGCTGAGCTGAACGTATTATCCCAACCGGAGCTGGCCCCTGCTCATCTAAAAATGGGTGGTAGGACTCTTTGAGTTCGCCAAAGTAAGGACTACTGAGACTTTTCTGATATTTATATCTTTCCCAGGAACCATTGAGATTGGTGCTGAGGATAGGGTTGCTGGTGGGAAGGGGGTTTATTTTACCATTTTCGAGCCTGTCGCGAGATTTTACATCGTCGTAAACGTCGTATTTAATTTCGCCGTCAATCGTGGTCCGTGTGACACCATAATAGTCATAGAGGTTGTCCGGGAGGTCAGTGACTTTGACAGAGGTTTGCGCGGTGGTTGTAGAAGATGCCGGGGCACCCCACACGGCTCCATCCCAGTCAAAGTAGCGAACGCGGTTGGCTGGGTAACTGCCCTTTTCTTTGATGATGACTATACCCTCGTTAGGATCTCCAGCACTGTTGTCCCTAAACTCATAAAAGTGATTCGTTTCGTCGATGTGATAGAGTTCATATACTTCCGGTCCCGCGGCGGCGATCGATCCAATCGCTTGCTTAAACACGTGCATACGCATTGTGTTTGAGGCGCCGCGTGTAGTCTCCGTGCGGTAGATATCGAATACATACTCATCTTCGCCGACGTAGTTCTTTCCGTCATTGTCGTAAATGCCAGGGTGAATATTAGGATCGTTTCCAGGAACACCGATTTTGTAATAGTCGGTTATGAACTCGTAGACAACTTCATTACTACCCAAGTCGAATACGAATTTAAGGCCCATTTTCTGGTAATTCTCACCGTTTGGGTTCCCCCAAGTACTACTCATATTTACTACGGATGCTGTAACTGTGCCCTGAGGAATTGAACGAGTGAACGTATTTGAAGATGTCGCATTCTGAATATTTTCATAGGGATAGAAACGAATTGGCGCATTTGCCTGCCCAAAGGATTCAAAATCTACAAAATTCTCCTCGTCACCCACACGATGGGAATGTGTTCCTACAGCAAGAAAACCGGCGCTTTTACCATTTGGCAAAATGCCCAAACTGATCTTTAAATACTGGCTCGTAGAAATGTCATTGTAGATCTTTCCCGCCGGTATTGGATTGGAAATTATCGGGCGCAGGAAGAAGTCGATTTGAGTGGTGCCGTTGCTTACCGCAACCGTGTGCTGATCACTGACCACTCCTGTGGACACTCTCTGAACTTCGACGTGTTTACTGGAAGTAAACTGAAAAGTCACCTCGGTAACGCCCGTCGATACGACGGTGAGTGAAAAATATTCTGCCCTCCACGCAGGTCCTAAGAGAGACGGCGCTTTGTCACTGCTGTAGGGAAAAGGCATTACACGCCTAAAGACGTCACCCGGATGAGCGTGTGGCGATATAATGACATCAAGCTCCTCATTGGCGCCCGCGCTTCCAGTATACGTAAAGTTGGGCGAGCCGTCATTTCCTCCAAAATAGATGTCGATGTCTTGATTGCTTCCAGATTTCCCCGTAACGAACGGCCGAATCGTTAATTGATAGGAATCGGGATGTTGGAGGTGTTCAGACGCCTGCGAATTGACGGCAATAAGGAAAATAGCAAATGAGCGTAGGAGCCTTTTCATGATCGGAAAATAGGGGGGAGATTACAACAAGCGCTGGATGATAATATAAACTTTAGTGTGCAATGAGCAGCAGGCCCGAATGGGTGAAGGTATTCCAACTTGTACTGCGCCATTGCGTAGAACTGTTCGAGAATTCGAGCTCCATCAGCTGGGCTTTTGCTTGGGAGAGGCTGCCGTAAAACCCACTCGCCTCCTGCTGATCTGAATAGCCATCCCAATCAGAGTCTACCATCGCTAAGAATTGTGAGCCCGTGTAAGCGCGGAATCCAGGCCGGAGCACTACACGTTGCCGTGCGGAGAATACAACTCTTGAGCCTGAATTGGCCCGAACATTGTAATTTTGGACACCGTCAGTTTTCTTTGTGCCCAACTGGCCATTAGATCCACCCGCCTCCACAGTGTCTGCGGTTCCTGAATTATTAGGTCCGTAGGTCGAATTGGCGATGGTGACCGTATCTGCGGCGTGCACGATACTCGAAACGCTGAGGGCGATAAGCGCTATAAATTTAATTTTGTGTGTCATAGGTCTTGAGTTTTGAAATTATCTAGAGTCGGCAGATCAATTTTCTAGGGCTTTGAGTCGTACAAAAATATCCATGAGGTCTGCGGCTTGTTCCTTGTTTCTGAGGCGTTCGGCTTCGAGCTGCTTTTCCTTTTCGATTAGGTGGAGGGTGAGCTCTTCGATTTTGGCCATTTGTAGGGTGACGAGTTCGGAGAGTTTGGCGCCGTTTTGCTCGATCTCGGTGGCGGAGGGGATACCGGGGAGGTGGCCGCGGGCGGTGATGTGGGCTTCGACTTCGGCGAGGGGGGCGAGGCGGTACTCGTCTTTGAAAACGTAGTCGGACCAGCCGGACTCGACGATGACTTCCTTGGCGCGGATGGTGCCGTTGACCGCTAGTTTCTCGGTCGGGTTGGTTGTGCCGATGCCGACCTCACCCGAATCTCCTTCGATAAATAACAGATTTTTTGAAGTATTGTTATCTGTGCGTTCCGAAGTGAATGAAAAGTCTCCATGTCGGTTGTTATCTTTCGTGTGAAAGGTTAGAACGTTACCGGAGTCAACGTAGGTTCTATTCAATTGTAATGCTCCTCCCAGCATGTGGATGTTACCATTTACATCGAGTTTTGCGCTTGGACTGGCTGTTCCAATACCGACCTCACCCGAATCTCCTTCGATGAACAACAGATTCTTTGAAGTATTGTTATCTGTGCGTTCTGAAGTGAATGAAAAGTCTCCATGCCGGTTGTTATCTTTCGTGTGAAAGGTCAGAACGTTTCCGGAATCAACGTAGGTTCTATTGAATTGTAATGCTCCTCCCAGCATGTGGATGTCACCATTTACATCGAGTTTTGCGCTTGGATTTGATGTGCCGATGCCGACGTTGCCATCATACGAGAGTCGAAGAACATTGATGTAATTGCCATTCTCCTGAGTTCTGAACTGCATTCCAATATCACTCACACCCGAGTTGTCTCGAGCCTGTAAATATGCCGTTCCGTCGTTCCCTATCCCCTCATTAGCAAAAATCTTAACATTGCCCCTTAGATAAGATGCTCCGTTTACGTGCAGTTTTTCCTGTGGCGATGTCGTCCCGATGCCGACGTTTCCTAAACTCGGGAATGTGTTGTTCGCTTGAGCAATGCATACTGAGCAAAACAGGAGGAGGTATCTGATAAGATTTTTCATTGGTAGGAATTTATGACTCGCGCAAAGGTGTTTGGAGGAATGGAGAGTGAAATTAGTATCGGCGATTTCGGGTGCCCAGCTGGGGCTCGGCGGTCCCGGGAAGGAAGAGTGTTTTCGCCGCGGAAGGCGCGGAATATTGGGTTTGGTGTGCGGTTAGTTTTCGAGGGCTATGAGGCGCTGAAGGATTTGAGCGTTTGATCTGCGTAAATCTGAAAGATCAGTGGATAGTTGAACATTACTTCCGCGCACTTCTGCGATTTCCGCGGCTTGTTCTTCGAGCTGCTTTTCCTTCTCGATTAAGTGAAGAGTGAGCTCTTCGATTTTGGCCATTTGTAGGGTGACGAGTTCGGAGAGCTTGGCGCCGTTTTGCTCGATCTCGGTGGCGGAGGGGATACCGGGGAGGTGGCCGTGGGCGGTGATGTGGGCTTCGACTTCGGCGAGCGGAGCTAGACGGTAGTCGTCTTCGAAGACGTAGTCGGACCAGCCGGATTCGACGATGACTTCCTTAGCGCGGATAGTGCCGTTGACGGATAGTTTGTGGGTCGGATTGGTGGTGCCGATGCCGACGTTGCCGGTATCGCCTTCAATTCTAAATTTCTCGCTGTAACCCCCTGATGCCGAATACGAGCGCAGTATAGTGTCCCCACCTCCTCCGAGGTCCCGATTTCCTGTGATGTAGACACGACCGTCCGTGTATGGAAACCAAGTATTAGCTCCATTCGACGACGATGCTAATTTGATTGTATCTTTCCAAATCTCTACCCCCGCGGTTGGATTTACCATTCCCACTCCAAGGTTTCCGTTCGAAGCGGCAAAAAGAATATTTTTCGAACCTCCGGCTCCTTTCACTTGCAGCGCTGCGCGCGAAGACGAGTTATCTTTGTCTACGATTAGGACGTCTGGCGCACCGTTCGTTAGACCTGACTCGAACTTGGCTGTTCTTGCTGTAGTGTTATCACCACTTCGCCCATCTCGAGCCACATGAAGCCGAGCTTGGGGGTTAAATTCAGCAACTCCGACATGACCTAAATTGTTAATCCGAATGCCCGCATATTGATTATTCCAAGGAGCTATTGTCAGGCCGCCTGTGTTATGGCTGCCTTCTGAAAAAATAATGCCCGAATCTCCAGTTCGGGTTATCCCGGAAAAGTTTCCCTGGGACAGTCTTGGGAAAAATCTTATCCAATTGCCAGATGTTGATTCAGCAGTGAAACCGTTTGTCGAAGTTCCATTGGTAGTTATTAACTCGCTAATATAATACATGACTTTCACCCATGCATCATTCATCCTTTCAGGCATGGAAAAACGAGATGCT